>NZ_MTPV01000049.1:0-107780 GCF_002009585.1 Arthrobacter sp. SRS-W-1-2016
CCCGGACCCCCCCGCCCCCCGAAGTGAGCGCGCGTCCGGCCCGGACCCGCCATACGTGAGCCGGCGTCCGGCCCGGACCCGCCATACGTGAGCGGTCGTCCGGCGGATCAAACCCCGGCTCACGTATGGCCCGGTTTCCACCAACCCCGGCTCACATATACGCCCGTTTCCCCAAACGCCGGCTCACATATCAACGGTTGTGGCAACACCGGATCACCATTGAGCCGGACCGGACCCCCATCCCCGAGCTGCCCTCAGCAGAAGTGAGCGGAAGTCCTGCCCGGAACCCTGGATAAGTGAGCGGGCGTCCGATCGGGAACCGTCATAAGTGAGCGGGCGTCCCGTCAGAAACCGCCATACGTGAGCGGGCGTCCGGCCCGGACCGGCTATATGTGAGCGCGCGTCGGGGGCCGGGGAGTTCGCCCGCGGCGGAATTGACCCCCAAATGCGCCCGAAATAGGGTGAATTTGGTCAAAAAAGCGCGGAAACACGCGGAATTTGCTGGCCGTGTCCTCCCAAGCTGGTAAGTTTTCGAACAGTGGCTCGCGCGCATGCCGTGTGTGAGCTCCAAAATCGTAAAGTCCAGGAGGACACAAATGGCTAAGAACCGTAGCGAACTGGTTTCCGAGGTAGCTGGCAAGGATGGCACCAGCCAGGCCGCCGTCAACTCCGTGCTCGATGCCCTGTTCGAAGTTTTCGAGACTTCTGTCGCCGCTGGCGAGAAGATCACCATTCCGGGTTGGCTCGCCATCGAGCGCACCGACCGCGCTGCCCGCACGGGCCGCAACCCGCAGACCGGCGAGACCATCCAGATCGCCGCTGGCCACAGCGTCAAGCTGACCGCCGGCTCCAAGCTGAAGGCAGCTGTCGCCAAGAAGTAAGACACTTCGGCGAACGCCCTGGAAGGCGGCAACCTGCGGGTTGCCGCCTTTCTGCTTTAACCCGCTCGATTCGCCGCGCCGCCGACGTTAGCGGACAATGGATAGGTGCCGTCAGCCAAAACTCCAGCCACTGCTCCTTCGCCCGCTTCGAAGCCGGGAACCAAGGCAGCTGCTGCCGTGGAAGGGATCTCCTTGCCGTGGCAGCTGGCGGGGTTCGCTGCCCTCTTCCTGGCTCTCGTTGGCGCCCTGATTTTCTCCGGTGCGTCGGCCGCGCGGCAGGTCGCTGATCCGGGCGCGCTGGTCCGCTGGGGGCTGCCCGTCGCCAAAGCCCTCCATAATGTGTCCCTGGCGACTGTCATCGGCGGGCTGATCTTCGCCGTCGCAATCCTTCCCCGGAACGCATCCCGATCCAAGGGCGACGATGCCCCTGAACATCCCGCGTTCAGCCGTGCTTTGGCCGTGGCGGCAGCAGCAGGTGCAGCCTGGACACTCTCCGCCGTCGCGGTCCTCGTGCTGACCTATGCGGACGTGGCCGGGCAGAGGCTCTCCGGAGACGCGCAGTTCACCGCGTCCCTCGTCTACTTCATGACGGACATCCAGACCGGCCAAGCGTGGCTCGCCGTGACGATCATCGCCGCGATTGCCACGACGGCGCTCTTCGGGGTCCGCTCGTTGGCTGGACTCGCGTTGACTCTTGTCCTGGCACTGGGCGGACTGGTGCCAAGCGCGCTAATCGGGCACTCCGCGAGTTCCAGCGACCATGAGGGCGCTATCAATTCGCTTGGCCTTCACTTGGTGGGCGTGTCTGCCTGGGTGGGTGGCATCATCATGCTTGCTGTCCTCTCAGGCGTCCTGCACGGTTCCAAGGCAACCGGCACCAAAGACATCACGGATCAGACCCTTCGCCGGTTCTCCACCTTGGCCGGCTTCGCCTTCGTCCTGGTCTTCGCCTCCGGGGTCGTCAACGCAAGCATTCGCATCACCAGCTTTTCGGCCTTGGTGGGCACCCCCTACGGGCAGATCGTCCTGGCGAAGGCATTGGCCACTGTTGTCCTTGGCGGCATCGGGTTCATGCACCGCAAATGGGTGATCCCGCAGCTGGGCCGCAAGTCGATATCGACGCGCCGCGTGCTGTGGCAGCTTGTATTGGTTGAACTCCTGGTGATGGGCGCGACGTCGGGACTCGCCGTCGCGCTGGCCAGTTCGGCACCGCCGCTGCCCACCACCTACGCGCCCGACGCCTCGCCTGCGTTCATCCTGTCCGGGTACGAGCTCCCGCCTGAGCTGACGCCCGCACGCTGGTTGACCGAATGGCGCTTCGACTGGCTTTGGGTGGCCGTGGCCCTCTTCGGCGCGGCGAGCTACATCCTTGGCGTGGTCAAGGTCCGCCGGCGCGGTGACTCCTGGTCGTGGTTCCGTACCGCTAACTGGATGATCGGCCTGCTGGTCCTGACATACATCACGTCCGGACCGCCGTCGGTCTACGGCCGCATACTGTTCTCCGCGCACATGGTGGACCATATGGCTTTGACGATGGTGGCGCCGCTGTTCTTGGTCCTGGGTTCGCCCGTGACGCTGGCACTGCGTGCCCTGCCATCCCGCGGCGAGGGATCGCGCGGGGACGGTTCCCGCGGTGTCCGTGAGTGGCTCCTGGTGTTTGTGCACTCGAAATTCTCCCAAGTGGTGACCCACCCGCTGTTTGCTGCCGCGAACTTTGCCGGTTCGATCATCCTCTTCTACTACTCGGACGCGTTCGGCTGGGCGATGCGCGATCACGTGGGCCACGAGCTCATGAACCTGCACTTCACGCTAACCGGCTACATCTTTGTCCTCACCATGATCGGCACAGATCCGCTGCCCCGACGCGCGCCCTACCCCATGCGGTTGCTCCTCTTGCTCGCAACGATGGGCTTCCACGCATTCTTCGGCGTGTCCATCATGGGCGGCACCGGGTTGCTCGCTGCCGATTACTTCGGCAACCTCGGCCGGACCTGGGGGCAATCGGCCTTGCTGGACCAGCAGACAGGCGGCGCCGTGGCCTGGGGAATCGGCGAAGTCCCCACCTTGCTGGTGGCGATCGGCGTCGCGGTCATGTGGTCGCGTTCGGACGCTCGTGAGACGAAACGCACCGACCGGGCCGCGGACAGGAATAACGACGCCGACCTGAATGCTTACAACGATATGTTTGCGCGGCTTGCAGACCGCGATGCGAAACTGATTGATCGGGATTCCAAGCAGCCCGAAAGCAATACCAACCTGGAAGGACGCTGATGAGCGAAACCGTACGCACCCAACTGCGTGTCCGCGCCTCTGAACTGGTGGGCCGTAATTGGCTCAACACCGGCGGAAAGACGCTTGACCTGGAAGCGCTGCGCGGCAAGATCGTGCTGCTGGACTTCTGGACGTTCTGCTGCATCAACTGCCTGCATGTCCTGGATGAGTTGCGTCCGCTTGAGGAAAAGTACTCCGACGTGCTCGTGACGGTCGGCGTGCATTCTCCCAAGTTCGAGCACGAAGCCGATCCCGTGGCCCTCGCATCCGCCGTGGAGCGCTACGAAATCCACCACCCCGTCCTTGACGACCCCGAGCTCGCTACATGGAAGGCCTACACGGCCCGCGCCTGGCCGACGCTGGTGGTAGTGGACCCCGAGGGCTACATCGTGGCGCACCTTTCCGGTGAAGGCCACGCAGACGGCCTCGCCGTGCTCCTTGAGGAGCTGGTGGCCGAGCACGAAGCCAAGGGGACCCTCCACCGAGGCGACGGCCCCTACGTGGCTCCCGTCCCGACGTCGGGCACCCTGCGCTTCCCCGGCAAGGCGACCCAGCTGGAGAACGGCAACTACCTCGTGGTCGATTCCGGCCACCACCGATTGGTGGAACTTCGGCCTGACCTGGAGACCGTCGAACGCGTCATCGGTTCGGGAACGAAGGGTTACCTGGACGGAGTGGCGGAAATTGCGCAGTTCAACGAGCCGCAGGGCGTCGCGGTGCTCCCGCCGTCGCTGGCCTGGCAACTCGGGTACGAGGCAGTGGTCGCGGACACCGTGAACCACCGCCTCCGCGGCGTCACCCTCAGCTCGGGTTACGTGCAGACAGTCGCGGGCAACGGCGTACAGCGCCTGCTCGACGCCGGCCCTGCCCGCGTGACGGAAAGCGGTGCCGGCGTTTGGGCTGAACACCACGACGCCGGACCGGCCGACTTCGCTGCCGACGCACTCGACGTCGGGGTACTGGGCGTTGGGACCGGGGTGTCCCTGTCTTCGCCGTGGGACGTGGTGTGGAGCGAGAAGCTGCAGCGCGTTGTCATCGCGATGGCCGGCACGCACCAGATCTTTGCCTTCGAGCCTCTCAGCGGCGAGGTATCCATCCTGGCCGGCTCGGGCCTTGAAGGTTTGCTTGACGGAGTTGCCGAGGAAGCCTGGTTCGCCCAGCCTTCCGGCCTGGCCGTGGATGCGGAAGACAACATCTGGGTGGCCGATTCCGAGACCTCGGCGTTGCGCCGCCTGGTCCTTGGCGAGTCCGGTGTGACCGTTGAGTCGGCGGTGGGCAAGGGCCTGTTCGATTTCGGTTTCCGGGACGGCGAGGCCACGGAAGCCCGCTTGCAGCACCCCCTCGGTGTCACAGTGCTCCCCGATGGCTCCGTGGCAGTTGCCGACACCTACAACGGTGCCGTGCGGCGCTATGATCCCGCGACCAAGGCGGTGTCCACTTTGGCGCGGGGACTCGCGGAGCCGAGCGACGTCGTCGTGGTCTACCCCGAAGGCGGCGAACCGCTGCTGGTGGTGGTCGAATCCAACAAGCACCAACTGGTCCTGGTTCCCATCCCCAAGGAAGCCCAACAGGTGGACGAGGGAGCCTCCCAGACGCAGCGGCCCAAGAGTCCCGTGGCGCCGGGGAAGCTGGAGCTCACCGTGCGCTTCACGGCCCCGACCGGGCAGAAGCTCGACGACCGCTGGGGCGATCCCACGCAGCTGAAGATCTCGTCGACCCCGCCCGAGCTGCTGATTTCCGGTGGCGGCACGTCCGTGGGCCTGCTGCGGACACTGGAGTTGTCCGCGGATGTGCCTGACGGGATCCTCCACATCACGGCCCGTGCCGCTGCGTGTGACGGCCCGGAGACCGAGGACGGCGAAATCCCGGATCACGCCGCGTGCCACCTGTACCAGCAGGACTGGGGCATCCCCGTGGTCCTGCAGGCCGACGGCGATTCCGAGCTGGTGCTCGATCTGCGCGGGATGGACTAAGCAGGGGCTTTCGGGGGCGCAGCCTAGAAGCTCACCATTGGAGTGACCGTGATGGTGTCTGCGCCTATGTCCAGCCGTGTGGTGAAGCTGAAGTCGTGAACGGCGCTGAGATCGCCGACCTGCCCGCTGAAGAGATCGATTTCGCGGGCTGTGACCTTGGCCTTGCCGTTGAGGGGAGCCACGACCCACTGCCCGTTGAAGGGGTCGATGCTGACCTTCGGATATTCCGTGATCTGCCATTTGATGGTGCCGTCCACCACCCGGCTGTTGGTCACATGATAGAAGGGGCAGTCGGGTTGGAGCTTTTGCTGCTTGGTGGCGTCAGCGGCGCAGGTGTCCAGGAATTCCTTGACCTTGTCGCTCACTACCTTGATCATGGCGTCCGTGGGCTTGGTCAGAAGGTTGAGGGGTGACTGGGGCAGGGCGCCCGTGGTCACCGAAGTATTGGTCGCCGGCGCCGAAAAGTATTTTCCGGTGAGACTGGCTTCGTACTCGCCGGGGTAAAACACGGCAAAGCTGTTGCGGCCATTGGGCAGGTTCACCGGGACGCCGTTCAGGCTCGCCTCGTTGGCGTTCACCGCGGTGACCTCGATGGTCGGCAAGGATGACGGCACGAAGGACCACTTGCCGAAGAATAGCCACTCGGTGCCCGTCCGTTCAAGCAGGAAATCGGAGTGCAGCGTTTTGCCGTCGATCTGGTAGTCCATGGGGACCGTCACCCGGTTGCCGCCCCGGGATTCGGCGTTGCCCAGCTTGACGTCGGTGATCTTCGACGCCGCCGTCTGGAGGGCTGTACCGTCCAGCATGGCGGCATTGGCGTTGGGCACTGACGCGTGCAGGAGCCCGAGGGCTTCCCCGCCATGCCCCTGCTGGAGGGCCGAGAGGTAGTCGCGCACCTGCTGCTGCGGGCTGGCGATGGAGTTGCTCACCAGGTTGATGGAGACGATCGCAGCGGCCACGGCAAGCATCAGACCGAGCAGCCACCCGGCTGCGGTCTTGACCAACGCTTGACTCAACTGCACGCCCTTTACGTTACCCGCCGGTTTGGCAATACCTTGCCATCCTTTCCCTCACGTGACGGCTGTACACGCTTTGGGGGAAGGGCACGACGGCGGGTGGCAGCTCCGCTTCAGCCGCGCCGACGCGCGAGGAGCAGGTCAGTTTCGCCATGCACAGACGGCACAGACCCGCGATGCAACGGTATAGTGCCCGGATGGATGACAAAGCGATTCTGCTCAAATATCTGCGCGCCCGTCGGAGCGAACTCCTCGCCAAGCTCGACGGACTCGACGAGTACGACGTCCGCCGGCCCATGACCCCCACCGGCACCAACCTCCTGGGATTGGTCAAGCATGTGGCCAGTGTGGAGCTTGGGTATTTCGGGGAGGTCTTTGGCCGGCCCAGCGGCCGGGACTTGCCGTGGTTCGCCGACGATGCCGAACCTGACGCGGACCTGTGGGTTGTACCGGAAGAGAGCAGGGACGGGATCATCGAACTGCATCGCTTCTCGGCTGAGCACAGTGATGCGACGATTGAGTCACTACCGCTGGACGCTCCCGGGGAAGTGCCGTGGTGGCCGGAAGAACGCCGTCACGTGACGCTCCATCAAATCCTGGTGCACATGTGCGTCGAGACGGCCCAGCACTTGGGGCATGCCGACATACTTCGTGAGCTCATCGACGGTTCGGCCGGGAAGGGCCCCGGAGACTTGAACTTGTCACAGCGAAGCACCGAAGAATGGGCTGATCACCGGGCCAGGATCGAGGCCGCGGCGCGCCAGGCTGTGGGATAGCAATCCAGGGGTGAGATCGCGGCCCTTTGAGCTAGTGAAAGGCCCGAGATCTCACGTCTCGATGGGCCCCAGGTCCTTCGTGAACGCCAAGTGCTTGATCTCTTCCGGATCCGCGTCGACGTCGAAGAGCGCAGTGTAGCCCGTGGCCAGGTAGAGGTGCTTGGCCTCGGGCTGCCGCGGGCCGGTGGTGAGATAGATCCGCCGGTAGCCGCGCCGAGACGCCTCGGCCTCCAGTTCCGAGAGGACCACCCTGGCCAGCCCACGACGGCGGTGCGCCGAATGCGTCCAGATCCGCTTGAGCTCTGCCGTGCCGGAGTCGTAGCAGCGGAAAGCCCCGCCAGCCACGGTTTCCCCGTTTTCCTGAAGGATGAGCAGGGCACCGTGGGGCGCGGCAAACTCGTCCGCCGGGTACCTGTTGAGTTCCTCGGCCGCGCCACCGCTGCCGAAGAGGTCGCCGTAGCGTGTGGTGTATTCGACGGCGAGTTCGTCCAGGAGGGGCCTGACGCGGGGATCGCTCATGGGCACGGTCAGGACCGAAAGGCCCGACGACGGCAGGGTTGGCGTTGTTGTCATGACATGCCTTTCGTGAATGTGCCCAACTAACTCGCAGTTGTTGTCGTTATGAGGCGTCAAAACGACAACAACTGCGAGTCAGTTGGGTGGGCGGGGCTGGTTGGGTGGGCGGAGAGTTCGGACAGGAGGCGGCGGGCCAGGGCGTCGTTCTCGCGGAACGGTGCTGCGTTGGTTCCGGGCCGCGCGAACGCACCGGCGCCCCAACCCGAGGTCCAGGGTCCGACGGCGAAAAGCCCCGCCTGCCGAACGCCGTCGGGATCCAGGACTTCGTGTGAACTCGAGACCAACAGCTTACCGGTGGAGTGTGGGCCGTCCGAGGTGGGGAGCGACTGTTCGGTGCCCCATCCGGCGTCGTGCAGGTCCGCCAGCGCGGGGTTGGCCGATCGCGCCACCGACGGCGACGGCAACCGTGCCTCGATGTACGCCGCCGCATCCACCACCACCGGCGATTGGAAGGAACCGGCCACGAATCGGCCGCTGGCCTCGTCAGGACGCACCCACATGCCCGGTCCCAGGAACTGCAGCAGCCCGGCGCGATGCAGGGCGAGGATTTCGCGCAGCCGGTGCGGCGGCGGGCCGGAATCCACGAAACTGAAGAAGCCGTGCCACCAACCATGCACCGCTTGTTGGGAGCGCGAATTGAGCCGCTCCTGGGGGACAAGCCGGCCGAGTTCCATGTAGACCCGGAGCAGGGCCATGAATAAGGCGAGGGTTTCCGAGCGGTCGGGACTCGTGCGGAGCGTGAGATCCCGTTCGATGTGGTTCGCCACCGATCTCTGCACGGCGGCATGGTCAGGGAAGGCGCAGCCGCTGAACGGTTGGTCGAGGGCCTCGAGGTCGAGCCGCAGGGCCGGGTCCGGGATGGCCGCGGCTACGAGGTTCTCGCGGTCGCGGCTGTACCAATCCAGGGAATCGAAGCGTGCCGAAAACTCGTCCCAATCGCCCCGAACGCGATGTGGGTAGCCGGTGAAGAGCTCGCGGTAATAGGCGTAGCCGGCGTCCTTGGCGATGAGCGGCCACAGCTGGGTCCGGAAATCCAGCTCCTCGTGGGCGGCGAGCAGCAATTCCACGGCGTCCGCGGTGAAGTACCGCGGGGCGCCGACGGGTTCGCCGCGCAGGGTCGACGAGATCTTGGAGCGGTAGGGGACTCCGCGCCGGGATCCTGCCCAGAGCCGCGGTTCGGCGCCGGACGGCACATAGTCCAGGCCGCCGTCGGGCCTGTCTTCGAAGCGGCCGCCGCGGCCCTCGAACAAGAGCACCAGCAGGTCCACGAACGCCAGCCCCATGCCCGAAACCAGGACGTCCTGGCCGGGTGCGATCGCCGAATAGTCGACGTCAGTGGTGTACGACGGCGCCGCGTGGAACCCGCCGTGGCGCGCGGCGAAGTCCGCCAGACGCGCTGACTCCGGCCCGGCTTGGGAATCCGTGTGCCCCAGCGAATACACCACGATGTCCGCCTCCAGGACCCCACCGGAGGCGAGCCGCACGCGGTACTTCGCACCGCCGTCGGGCGCTGCCGGACCTTCCGGAGAGTAGCGTTCGACGGCGGTGGCCGTGTCCCGGTGGACCGTCACCGCGACGTCCTGGCCGAGGGCCGCGACGGCCCGCCGGAAGAACCACTCGAGGTACTTGCTCTGGAGCTGGCGGCTGGGAAAGGACGCCGGTGTGAGCGTCCGGAGCTGCTCAAGAAGGTGGGTTTCCAACTGCGGGACGTCGCGGATGGAACCGTCCAGCACGCCGGCTGCCCAGGTAGCCAGGCCCGGACCGTCGACGGCGGGTCCGTCGCAGGCCACGGAGCTGTCGGTGAACATCGTGACGTCTGCAGCCGTGGAGTTGAGCAGGAGTCGCGGGTTCTGGTCATAGCGCCAGATCCTCCCGGAACCGGGTTCGTACGGCTCGACGATATGGATGGCGAGGGGGCCGGCGAAAAGGCCATTCCTGTTGGCCGCGAGGCGTTCGAGGATGCCGGCTGAGCGCGGACCACCGCCAATGAACACGATGGTGGGGGCGAAGGGCGGCATGGCAACTCCTGTTGGCGGTGGCTGGTGGTACCTGAGCCTAGGGACGTGGCGGGCCCTTGGTCGAGGCGCTGGTAACGGCCGTTCACTGCGCGTCACGGTGGGTCAACAAGCGCAAAGAACGGACTCATATGGCTCCGTATGAAGCGGCGCGAAGCGCCATGAAGCCCGATGAAGAAGTGCAAAAATCCGCCTTGCAGCCGCTTCGAGAATGCCCCTAGGTTGGCAGCCATCCGATCAAACAAGCGATACGAAGCGAGGTGGCGCATGAGTTCAGCAGCAACCACAGTGGCGCAGTCCGCACAGCAATCTGCACTGGAACCGGCGCCGGCCAGCGCCTTTTTGGAACACGGCGCCGTCGAGGAAAGCCCGACGGCGGCCGCGGCCCAGGCTGCCGCGGCCCAGGGTGCCGTCGCCCGGCCCGCAGCCGGCTACTCCGGCTATAAACTGGTGCCGGCCCGGCATCCATGGCGCTGGGTAGGCACCGTTGTGGTGGCGCTAGGCGTTGTGGCGGTGGCCTGGTCCCTCGCGACGAACCCGCGTTGGGAGTGGGGCGTGGTGGCGCAATGGTTCACCGCGCAGTCAGTGGTGAACGGCTTGGTGGAGACACTCAAGCTGACGGCCATCTCCGGCGCGCTCGGCTTTGTCCTCGGCTTCATCCTGGCGCTCATGAGGCTCTCGGCATCGCCGCTGCTGCTCTCAGTGTCCTGGACGTTCTCGTGGATCTTCCGTTCCACGCCATTGTTGGTGCAGATGCTGCTTTGGTACAACCTCGGTTATCTCTACGAGAAGATCAGCTTGGGCATCCCCTTCACGGATATCCGATTCTTCGAGGTCCAGACCACCACGCTCATCAGCCAATTCGCAGCCGCCGTCCTGGGCCTGACCCTCAACCAGGCGGCGTACTCGGCGGAGATCATCCGCGGCGGCATCCTCTCGGTGGACCAAGGCCAGCTCGAGGCGGCCGCGGCCCTGGGCATTCCGGCCTGGCGACGCTCCACCAGGATCGTGTTGCCGCAGGCCATGCGGGCCATCCTGCCGACGGCCTTCAATGAGATCATCGGCCTGGTCAAGGGCACCTCGATCGTCTACGTCCTGGCCTATTCCGAGCTGTTCTACACCGTGCAGGTCATCTACAACCGCACCCAGCAGGTACTTCCGCTGCTTCTCGTGGCGACCCTCTGGTACGTGGCCATTACCTCGGTCCTGAGCATCTTCCAGTACTACATCGAGCGGCACTACTCGAAGGGTGCCGTTCGCAACCTGCCGCTCACTCCGTTGCAGAAGGCGAGGAAGTTCTTTTCCACCCACCCAGCCATGAATTTTGACCGAGCGAAGGACGCCCGATGAGTACCGCCGAAAGCCCGACGACGGCGGCGGCCGCCGCCGCTGCAACCCGCGGCCACGTGGAAATCACCAACGTCCGCAAGTCTTTTGGGGGCACTGAAGTCCTCAAGGGCGTTTCCCTGACGGTTCCGCCAGGCGGCGTCGCCGTGATCGTGGGACCCTCAGGCTCAGGGAAATCGACCCTGCTACGCACCATCAACCACTTGGAAAAGGTGGACGGCGGGTACATCACCATCGACGGCCAATTGGTGGGCTACCAGCTCCGTGGGAATAAGCTGCACGAACTGCGTGAGAAGGACATCCTCAAGCAGCGCACCGACATCGGCATGGTGTTCCAGAACTTCAACCTGTTCCCGCACCTCACCGCGTTGGAAAACGTGACCGAAGCACCCGTCGTCGCGCTCCACCGGAACAAGGCCGAAGCGCTCAAGCGTGCGCTGGAACTCCTGGACCGGGTGGGACTCAAGGACCGGGCCGATGCCTATCCACGGCAGTTGTCCGGCGGCCAGCAACAGCGTGTTGCCATCGCACGGGCGCTGGCCCTTGACCCCAAGATTCTGCTCTTCGACGAACCCACTTCGGCGCTGGATCCGGAGCTCGTCAACGAGGTCCTCGATGTCATCCGCGAACTCGCCACCTCGGGCACCACATTGATCATCGTCACGCACGAAATGGGCTTCGCCCGGGACGTTGCGGACACCGTGGTCTTCATGGACGAAGGGCAGATCGTGGAGCAGGGCAGTCCCCGGGAGATCTTCGCGAATCCCCATGAACCCCGGACGCGGAGCTTCTTCTCCAAAGTCATCGAACCAGCTTTCAACATCTGAGGAATCTTTGAAAATGCCACGCATCAGAACCAGGCTTCTCGCGCTAGCGGTGCTGCCCGCCGTCGTACTCCCGGCGCTCGCCGGCTGCTCCGACCCCGGCGCGTCCGCTGCCGCGGCCAGCCCGTCCGCGAGTGCGGCCCGCAACGGCGTCGTCTACAACACCTCGCCCGAGCAGAACCGCATCCGGGCACAAAAGGATCCCACCGCGGCAGCCGCGGTTCCCGCCGCGATCGGCAAGGACGGCAAACTGACCGTTGCCACCACCGCCGGATCCATCCCGCTGTCCTTCCACGCCACGGATGACAAGACCCCGATCGGTGTCGAGGTGGACATTGCACAACTCGTGGCCGACAAGCTGGGCCTCGCGCTGGACGTGCAGGTGACCTCGTGGGAGAACTGGCCGCTCAAGACGCAGTCGGGGGATTTCGAAGCTGTGTTCTCGAACGTCGGCATCAACAAGGACCGGGCGAAACTGTTCGACTTCTCCACCTACCGCGCCGCGTACATGGGATTCGAAGCCAAGAAGTCGTCCACGTACAACATCAAGGGCGCGGATGATATCTCCGGGTTGAAGGTCTCGGTGGGTTCGGGTACCAACCAGGAGAAGATCCTCTTGGCCTGGAACAAGGACCTCGAATCCCGCGGCAAGGCCCCGGCAACCCTCCAGTACTACTCTTCCGACGCCGACACTATCCTGGCGCTCTCCTCCGGCCGGACAGACTTGAACATCGCGCCCTACCCGTCCGTCTCCTACCGCGAGAACACCCGGAACGACCTGAAAGTGGTGGGGAAAGTCAATGCCGGCTGGCCCTCCGAGACCCTCGTCGCTGCTACCACCCTCAAAGGCAACGGCCTGGCTCCGGCCATCACGGATGCCTTGAATTCGGCCATCAAGGACGGCTCCTACGGCAAGGTCCTGGCGCGCTGGGGCCTGAGCGAAGAAGCGCTGCCGGAATCAAAGACCGTGACCGCGGCCAACTTCGGGAGTGCCCAGACAGGGAAAACACAGTGAAGTTCCAGGTACTCGACATCATTCCGCACCTGCAGAACCCGGTGACGGGGGAAATCGTTTCGACGGCGGAGCGGCTCAACCAGGTGGTGGAGACTGCGCGCCGGGCCGAGGAACTGGGTTTCGACAGTTTCGCGGTAGGGGAGCGGCATGCCGGTGAGTTCATCTCTTCGTCCCCGACGACGGTCCTCGCGCTGGTGGGCAGCCCGGAACAGATCATCGACAAAATCCTGAGCTACCACTCGCTCTACGAACACGATCTGCAGTCCATTTCTTTGCCCACCACGCTGCCTTTCGAACAGCAACTGGAGATCCTGGAGCGGTTCGCGCTCGAGGTCATCCCGGCGGTCCGCGCAGCCGCGCCCACCACCGCGGCCTTCACGGCCGCGTGGCAGGAATGGCACGCCGCGCATGAGCGCCACCGCGCCGATCCGCGCGGATTCCTCGCCGTCACCCACCTGCATTGGCTTGGGCATTCGCATCGGCCTGGCGGCGCAGCTGCTCCACTGGACGGGGTGCCCGGCATCTGGAGTGTTGAGAACGACGTCGTCACCGTGGTTTTGGGGGTAGGCGAAAGCCTGCTTCGGGACGGGCACGAACTCAACCCCGACGCCGCAGGGGCCACCGTCACTTTCGGCCCGATCGCCGAACGGGACGGCCTCGACCTCAAGTCGGGGGACGCCGTCGTCGAGCTCGCCAAGCGCGGCGGCGAGTACATCGTCCGGCCGCGGCACCCCGGGAACCCGCTGCTCAATGAATACCGCGGCACACCGGCATACGCGCCCGATGCTTCGTTCGCCGTGAACGGTACGTTCGTGCCGTTCGAGTCTCCACGTCCCACCACGGTAGGCGCCGCCGTTGAGGGCATCCAGCACGTCTACGAAGCACCGGGCGAGCTCCATTTCACGCTCGCGGGCCAGGACCTGGTGCTGACGGCCTTCAATGGACATGCTCCGGGCACGCTCTCGGTGTTGTTCACGGATGCGACCTCGGGCAAGACCACTTATGCGGCCAATCGCTCGCTCACGGTTGTCCCGGATGGGGACGGATCCGTGGTGCTCGATTTCAACCGTGCGGTCAACCTGCCGTGCGCCTACACGGACCTTGCCACGTGCCCGTTGCCGCCTGCAGAGAACCGGCTGGCCGTGGCCATCGAAGCCGGCGAACAGATTCCAAACGAAAGGCGGGAACAGCGATGAGCGGCAACACCCAGTCTGGCTTTTTGGCTCTGGAGCTCGACGGCGACGGCGCCCACCCAGCCGCCTGGCGCAAAGCCCGGCATGCACCGGATGGGTTGCTGAACGGTGCGCGGATCCGGAGCACAGTGTTGGCGGCGGAGTCGGCGGGGTTTCATATAGCGACGTTCGCCGATGGGCCGGTGAGTTCCGGGCGTGACGTTGCAGGCCGCCTGAACGCCTTGCAGCGGGCCGCCTTCGCCGGGCCGGTGACAAGTTCGATTGTGCTGGTCCCTGAAGTCGACACGGTTTACACCGAGCCCTTCCACGTTTCGACGCAGCTGGCGAGCCTTGACTATGTCTCGGGCGGACGGGCCGGTTGGCTCGTCGCGGCGAGCGGCTCCGCGGAGGAGGCAGCCGCCGTCGGGCGCTCTTTTGCTGAAGGGGCCGCCTTGGCGCAAGAGGCCGCGGCGTCCGTGGAAGTGAGCCGACGGCTCTGGGATTCCTGGGAGGACGGCGCCGTGATCCGGGACGTGGCCACCGGGCGGTACCTCGACGTGGACAAACTCCACTACGTCGACTTTGAGACGCCAGCCGATTTCGCGGGGCCCGGGTATTCCGTGAAGGGACCCTCCATCATTCCGCGCCCGCTGCAGGGGCAGTTGCCCGTGGTTGCGCACGCCGGCTTGCTTCCTTCGGACGCCGATGTGGTGCTGGTGTCCGCTCCGACGCCTTCACTGCTCGTGGCGGAGGTTGCGGAGGTGCGTCGGGCTATTGCTGGGGGCGGCGCCGTTGTTGGGGGCGGCGCGACCCTTGCGGGAGGCGCCGCTGTAGTGGCGGAGCTCGACGTCGTCCTTGACGCGCGCGGGCAAAGCGCCTCCGGGCGGCTCGCCGAACTGGACGCCTTTACTCCGTGGTCCAGTTCCCGAGCGCGCTTCATCGGCACGGCCGCGGAGCTCGTTGATTTCCTGGCGGAGCTGCTTGCGGTGGCCGACGGCATTCGGCTGCATCCAGCGGTGCTGGACGTAGAGCTCGAGGAGCTGGCGCAGTTGGTGCTGCCCGAGCTTCGGCGCCGCGGGGCGCTTAAGCCTGTTGCCCAGGGCGGCACGTTCCGGGAATTGCTGGGTCTTGAACGGCCGCTGAGCCGGTACGCGAGCCTCGGCTCGGAAAACTGAGGAGAGAACATGACACAGCACAACCGTGCTAAATTCCAGCCGAGCGGGAAGATCCAGTTCGGGATCTTCTTCCAGGGCGTCAACTCCGGCACCATCTGGAAGGCGCCCGAATCCGGTTCGCAGACTGACTATGAGTCATTCCGGAGGATCGCCCAGACCGCCGAGCGCGGGCTGTTCGCTGCCTTCTTCCTGGGCGAAGGCCTGCGCTTGCGTGAACACCTCGGCCGTCCGCATGCTTTGGATGTCGCGGGCAGGCCGGACGCGCAGACGATGCTCGCGGCGCTCGCGTCGGTGACGTCGAACATCGGGCTCGTTGCAACGCAGAACACCACGTATAACGATCCCGCCGACCTCGCTCACCGGCTCGCCTCGCTCGACTTGCTCTCCGGCGGGCGGGCAGCCTGGAACATCGTCACCACGGACAACGCGTGGACCGGGGCCAACTTCCGGCGGGGCGGCTACCTGGACCATGCCGATCGCTATGTCCATGCCGAAGCCTTCGTGGAGACCGCCAAGAAGATTTGGGATTCGTGGGAGGACGGGGCGGTTTCCTCGTCCGTTTCCGCGGATTCCTGGGCGGTTCCATCGCATGTCCGGAGTGTGCACCACTCGGGGCAGCACTATTTCGTGGACGTCACGCCCCGGTTGCCGCGCAGCGCCCAGTACAGGCCGGTGTTGTTCCAAGCCGGCGACTCTCCCGAGGGCCGTGACTTCGCGGCCCGCCAAGCGGATGTCATCTTCTCGGCGCACCCGAAGTTCGACGATGCCGTGGAGTTCCGCGCCGATATCGTCTCGCGCTCCCTGGCGGCCGGACGGGGCGCCAACGACGTCCAGATCATGCCCGCCAGCGAGTTCATCCTCGCGGCGACCGACGAGGAAGCGCGCGAAAAGAAGGAATGGGTCCGCAGCCTGCAGATCGGACCGCAGCAGGCAGTTGCGTACCTGGAACAGTTCTGGGGCCGGGAGTTGTCCGCCTACGATCCCGATGGTCCGCTGCCGGAGATCGATCCTGTGGTAGAGGAGACCTCCGAGACCCGTGGCAGTGGTTTCCACGGTGCCAAGGCCCGGCAGCTCGCCGAACAGTGGCGCGCCGAGGCCAAGGAGAAGGGCCTGTCCATCCGGCAGTTCGTGAGCTCCCGGACGTCCAGGGTTGACGCGACGTTCACCGGATCCTACGCAGCGGTGGCCGACACCCTGGCCGAATACGCCCGGGTGGGTGCCGTGGACGGTTTCAACATCTCGCCATGGCTCATCCCCACGGGCCTGGATGACATCGTGAACCATCTTGTGCCCGAGCTTCAGGAACGCGGCGTGTATCCCACGGAGTACGCCGGCTCGACCCTCCGAGAGAACCTGGGGCTGGCGACGCCCGTGCGTTCGGAGGCGTTGGAATCGGTGAAGCTTTGAACTTCCAGCGATTGCTTCGTAGACGCCGTTTTGAGCGTCCAAAACGGCGCACTGGACCCACGCCGGCAGGGTTTCCTGGCCGAACTTGTGAGGCGAGGGGGCCGGCGGGGAACGGCGGATACAACCATGACGGACTAGTGCGGCTCAAATTAACAGTGTGGGAACAGTGGCTCTAGAACGGATTCATCAAAGAACCGGAAGACCTGATGAGAACGTCCACCTGATCCGGGGTTCCAAGGCAAAGCCGTGGCCTTGGTGGAAGTGGCGAGCAGGGCCCGTATCTCTTGGGTTACGAGATGACGTGGCGTGTAGCGATTAGGGCACCTTCACCGGGCATTTAATCGGGCGGGTCATACGGGAATTAGAGAGTGCCTGCACATCGGTTTTCTCGAAGCTCAGGCGTGAAGGTGGCGAGCTGACCGGCGGAGGACCGGCTTACGGACGGCGCGACCGCAGCGGCGGACTGAGATACGTCGCAGCGGGCGGTAGTTGTCGAAATCAAGCGATGAAGAGCGACCGGTTGTCGAAACGGACGCTACGGCCGACCACTGTTGTCGTCACTGGACCGTGTCCGTGGCTCCCGGCTCCGTTGTGTTGGCGAGGAACCTGCCAGCACGCAGGAAGTCGCGAATAACGAACATCGTCCCAATCACCAAGACGACCACGCCAGCCCCCATGAACCATGAGATGAACCCGGCTCCTCGTATGACCTGGGGAATGAATACAAGCGGGAACATGGACATCCAGATGAGCTGTGTGGCGACATTCTTTCGCAGTTGCACAGCGGCGGCCCGCGAGACGACAAGATGCTCCAGATCAACGGGGGTCTTACCGAGAACCTGGCGCCGGATGTTTTTTCGCTCTTCGTCCTCCAGCGAGAGCAGCACGTCTATCCTGCCGGGCTCCACTGCGGGCCGGATCTTCTTCGCGTTGTAGATCAGTCCACCGATGGCGGCACCCAGCCACGCGAGGAAGAATCCGAACAGCAAAAAGGACGGCCAGTCCGCCGGGGCGCCTCCCAAGGCCAGCATCCCGCCGACGGTCCCCGCTGTGACAAGGATGATCACCCCGGCGGGGAAATAGAGCGCGTAGTAGATCTTCAGGGCCCCGCCGAGGCCCAGGTCTGCAATTCCCTGCGCCCTTCTTGTAGCGGTGTCCCAACGGTCCTCGGACTTGGGTATGAGATCGTCGATTCCGGTCATCGTCCGCTTCCCTGGATACGAGTAGTGACGCAGGGCCCTAGCAGTCCTCCGCCGATACCGCTGAGCCTGATGCTCAAATCTTGAACTATCTCCAGCCATAAGCCAACAGCGACCCCGGAACCCGTCAGCCGGTCCCAAGTCTCCCCAAAGCCTGACCACCCATAAGGTCTCGCTGGACTAATTAAGGCACGCACAGGTCCGACAGGGCTCTTCAACAGCAAAAGAAAGACGCATGCTTCCGCCCGGTAAAGGATCCTTCAGCGGACACCCAATACTCTTGGCGAGGAAGAAGCATGGGCCACAATTACTTCAGGTACACACGCACGGCATTCGCGAGCGGAAGAGGCCAATGAACTAGGAACGTCCGAACGAGGCCATAGCGAAGCAGATCGTTGAGCGGGTGAAGGGGATTCCGCTCGAGCACGCGGCCTCAGTAACGTGTCAGTAAGGCGATCCCTCAGCGGACGGTATCTGCCCCCAAAGGCGGGAAGCCTGTCACGGACAGGTACTGCGATGTAGGCTCCGAGCATGTCAGGGCGGCCCTTCTTCAAGACCGGTTTACTGCGCGTCTGGTCTCCCTAAGGAGAAGCATGCGAAGGTATTTCATAATTTCCTGGCCTCAAGCGGTGGGACTCCTTTTCATTGCGGGGACAATTATTTTTCGACCGGTGCTCCGTCCAATCCGTTCCGCCAACGAGCGCTGGACGGTCGCCAGCCGCGGGCCTGAGACACTGACGGACCTCTCCGGGTCCCCCGACTGTCCACTGCAGGCCACTGATCTTGACCGGCACCGGGCCCTGTTCCGGGCTCTCGTGGCGTCCCTTTTGAACGCGGAGCCACTGCATCAGGCGTTCCGGGTCATAGCGGGTATGCCGCGGTTTCCGGGCGCGCGCAGATCCATTCCGGTGCCGTTGAGGACCTCGGCGACACCTTTGAAAGTGTTGATGTCCTGCCCTGCCTGCAGCGCCGCCTGCCGCAACGTCAGTGGAGCCTGTCGCGGAGAGGAGTTCGTTCTTCATTCCAGTCTTCCACGACCCCATGGGCCAGCGGGGTCTGGGGTAGAGAATCCGAGCCCTGGGCTACGAAGATCCTCCCGCCGGGACCCGGGATGCACCGGATCCCGGGTCCCGGTGGCCGGGGCCTTGCCGGACGGCGAACGCACTCAGAAAGATCGACATACATGGTGCAGTTAACAGGCCAGCAGGACGGCGACGGGAACGCCGGGTCAGGTCTGGCTGTGCGCTTGCAGCCAACGGCGCACTGAAGCATCGAACGCTTCCGGAGCCTCGACGAAGCTTAAGTGACCCACGTCTGGGAGGATCACGAGCTCGGATCCCGGGATCCGCCGGTGCATGTCCTCCGCCACCGTGACGGGCGAGCGCACGTCCGCGGCCCCATACAGCAGGAGCGTTGGGACCGTGATGGTCGGAAGCACCGTGCTGTAGTCTGTTCGTCCTGACGCAGCCAATAGCGCCCGCATCCCCGACGGACGGAAGTCCTCGAAGAGGTTGGCGACCTGGGCCTTCATCGGCTCCGTGGCCCGCTCCGTGAGGAGCGTGGGCAGCCAGACCGGGATGATTTCGGACGGAGGCTTTTCCAGCTCCGCACTCACCTGGCGGTACCGTCGCTCGACCTCCTCAGGCGACAGCGAGCCAGCCCAGCCGGCATACGCCGAGGCGAGGATGAGCGTCGCCGGGATCTCGGGATGTTCCTTCCACAGATCCAGCGCAACAACCGAGCCGAAGGACAGGCCCAGCACGTGCGGCCTCCGCGTTCGGCCCGCAAGACCGAGCGTCGTGAGGAAACTGGCGAGGATCTCTCCCAGAGTGCCTGCCCCCTCCACCAGGTCGTCAGACTGCCCACACCCCGGCGAGTCCCACGCGACGACGGTGAACTCGTCGGAGAGATCCTCAAGCTGGCGCTCCCAGATGCGGCTATCTTCATAGGCCCCGTGAAGGAAGACCAACGGCGGGCCGGTGCCCGCCGCCCGGTACGCGATGCGCTGGGCACCGACTGCGACGGTATCCATGCGATCACTATCGGAGCGCTGCCCTGAGGTGTCAAGGGTGCGTCCGAAGGGGCAGCGCCAGCGGCGCGAAGAATGCCACATGCCGGAGAATTGGACTGCGGTTTCCACCGTCATACGCACCGCTTAGCGCGGGGATATCCTCCCTGACTGCACATATTCCCTCCGCGGCGCCGCGTCGTGGCAGGAAGCTGAGAATCAGACCCTCCTCAGAACGCCGGCCGTGGAGTGGTTCAACCCGTCGGAGGTCCGTCCGGGCGGTCCGGATCCCGTTGGTTGCTCGCGGCGGCCACCGGACAACATGACCGCACGGGCGTAAACTCGGCCTGATCAACGGCTTCTCCGGGAGGAATGACATGCTGCGGACGACCTTTTGCGAAGCGCTCGGAGTCGAGCACCCTATTGTCCAGGCGGGCATGGGACCATTCGGCAGCGGCTGCGAACTGGCGGCGGCGGTGTCCAATGCCGGCGCCTTGGGCAGCCTGGGCGGCTCGGCCCGGTCACCTGAAGACCTGCGGCAACAACTTGCCGTTCTGCGTACTCTGACCGAGCGTCCGTTTGCGGTCAACTTCACGCAACCTTGGCTTCAACAGCATCCCGAGTCCTTCGACATCGCCCTAGAGATGCATGCGCCGGTCGTGTCCCTTGCACTCGGCGATCCGGGCGATCTGCCCGCCCGTGCACATGAGGCGGGTGCCCTGTTTATCCAGCAGGTGCATACGGTGGAACAGGCGCTTCTAGTCGCTGAGCGGGGAGTTGATGTGATCATCGCCCAGGGAACCGAGGCCGGGGGCTTCGGCGGTGAGGTGTCGACGGTGGCCCTTGTACCCCAGGTGGTGGATGCTGTGGGTCCGGTGCCGGTCCTGGCAGCCGGAGGAATCGCCGATGGCAGGGGTTTGGCTGCTGCCCTTGTCCTCGGTGCACAGGGCGTGAACCTTGGTACCCGATTTTTGGCTTCGGAAGAGGCTGCGATCAGCGATGAATGGAAACGGGCCATTTTGGCGGCCGGTTCCCAGGACACTGTGAAAGTGGACGTGTGGGATGACATCTTCGGCAAGCCCGGCGGCGGTGCCTTCGATGTCGTTCCCCGGGCCCTCGAGACACCGTTCATCGAGCAATGGCAAGGCCATCGCTCGGATGCGGCTATTGACGCTTCGCGTCTCCAGGGAGAGATCATGAGCGCCATCCAACAGCAGAACATGGAGCGGTTCGTGCCGTTCACGGGACAGTCGGCCGGCCTGATCGGCGATATTTTGCCGGCCCGGGACATAGTCCGACGACTTATCGTGCAGGCCACTGAAGCGTTGGAGAGCACCTCCCGTCTTTATAGCTGACGTCCGCAGAAGCCGGAACTCCCGGGTTGGGCCGAACCTACGGCTTCGAGTGGGTGCGCAGGTCTCCTGCGGCCGGAGGCTCCCACCACGTGTGACACCCGGCGGTAACCCGCAGCGAAGTAGTCAATAGGTGAGCTCGTCGGCATCCACCTCGTCAGAGCCAGCCGTCTCGGAGGGCAAGCGCGGCGAATTCGGCTGGGGACTTCCGGCGCTAAATGTCACCGCTGGTGCCCTTCAATCAGTCCTCCACCGCGAAGGCATCACGCCGGTCGATCGCCCACTGCGCCCCGCCGCGCGTCGACTGTAGCGTTGGACTATGTCTTTGCTCGTCCGGCCCTCGGTTGCCCTGCACGCGGCGTGGATGGAGGCGCACAAAGAATGGGGCGACGGTCTCCGTGGAGATGGTTTCGGTTTGGTGGAGGCCGACGACGTCCGATCGTTGGAAGGATTCCGAGTGTTCGTCGATCGGCTTTTGGCCAAGGAAGCGTCGAACTGCGACGACGGCTGCACCTTTCGGTGGATCGTCGAGGACGGCGAAGTCCTCGGGGGAATCGCTCTCCGCCACGAACCCACACAGGGTGCGGAAGCCCTCGGACATGTGGGCGATGGACTCCGGCCGTCTGCCAGAGGGCGTGGCCTCGCCGCTGACGCGCTTCGGGAGATGCTGTACTTGGCGAAGGCCCGCAACATGGATCGAGTGGTGCTGGCCTGCTTCGTGGACAACGTTCCCTCGGTGAAGACTATTGAACGTTGCGGAGGCGTTCTGAACCGAATTGTCACGACAGACCGAGGAGAAGTCGGCCGCTACACGATCAGGCTCTCATAGCGTCGAGTGATCTCTGAGAATCGAACCGGCTCGGTGGACCCGAGTTTCGCCGCGATGCGTCCTGATTGGTCGCTGGTATTTGCCCATTCGGCGGTGAGTCTGAACGGCAGCTCAGGGGGAGTTGCCCGCTGTGGCGTGCGGGCCCTGCCGCTGAGGGGTGTCGACGAGCCGGCCATCGGGTCCGAGGGTCAATCGCCTGATGGTTATGGCCTGGCTGGTCCCGCAAGGGCCAACGACGGTTTGGTCGGCGAGTTCGACGCGCTCTTGGATCACCAGTGCGCCTGCGCTCTTGAGCGTAAGGCTGTAGGCGCCCTCATGGTCTTCGGGCGGAGCCTGGACAGTGGTGAGTTCCCGGCTAGGCGAGAGTTGTTCGCAATTCGCCGCAAGGCAGAGTTCGAGGGTCGTGCCCGGGTGGACGCGCAGCCAGGGCCCTGCATCAAGCTCGACTTCCGGCGCACCCGCGGCCGGCCCTCCACAGGCACGCGGGATAGCTGGCGTGCAGGCAGAGGCCGCCGCCAGCGCACAGGCTGCAGCCGCGATCCGAAGGACCCTCGCGATGCACATACCCGCATGCTACGCCGCACGATGCCGGACGCAGTGAGGCCGCCGCATCACAGCGACGCTGAACTTGTCCTACTGGACGATCGCCGATCCCGCGACGGAGCTCCTGCCCGAGGCTGGCCAACCCGCGCGGTGGGTCGATGTTCGCTCGGACTGGCGAACGTTCCATAAACCGGATGCGGCTGTGATAGCCCGGTTTGCCGAGCAACAAAGCACTTATTGACGGCTGCGATCTGGTCTAATGTTGACCGATGATTGAACCGCGCCAACTTAGTGGGAGCGTCAGCATGCGCGTGTTGCGCGTCAGTGATGCGGCAGCGCTCGCAGCCGCATATGTGCGCAACCGGGCCTACCTTTCGCCTTGGGAGCCAATGCGGCCCGAGGAGTATTACACCGAAAAATGGCAGGCGGCCGACATTGCCAAGCGACTCGTCGCGCATGAAGCCGGGGAAGGGCATCCGCTCGGGCTGTTCGACGGCGATAGACTCGTCGGCCGGTTCAACCTGGCAGGAGTCGTCCGCGGTCCTTTCCAGAGCGCGGGGCTGGGCTACTGGGTGGACGGCGACTACGCGGGCCGTGGCCTGGCGTCCGCAGCGGTCCACGCAATAGTCGACATGGCCCGCGACGAACTCGGACTGCACCGCATCGAGGCAGGCACCCTGCTCCACAACGCTGCCTCGCAGCGGGTGCTGCTCAAGGCCGGGTTCCAGCACATTGGCATGGCACCGCGATACCTGCTGATCGCCGGAAAATGGCAAGACCACAACCTCTACCAAGTGGTCCTTCACGACTGACAGGCTCAGTCAGCCCGCGACCATGAAAACGTCCACCGGATCCTCGGTTTCCAGGACAAAGCCGTGGCGTTCGTAGAGGCGTCGGGCCGGACTGCCCTGGAGCACGTTGAGCCGGAACGGCCGGTGGTCCTTGGACGCGCCCATGATCCGACGCAGCACTCCGGCTCCAAGTCCTTTCCCCTGGAACTCCGGAGCGAGGTAGAAGTGTTCGATCCACAGAGCATCGGGTTCCGGGCGCACTGCGATGACACCGGCAACCTGCTCTTCGACGGCAATGACGAAGGTGTGTTCCGGCTGGAACGCGTTCAAGAATCGCTCCCGGACCCGCACGGGATCCCAACGGCCAAGCCGCTCCAGATCGGGTCGCATGACGACGGCGCGCAGTTCCGCGATCCAGCCGGCGTCGGAGGGCAAAGCGGGACGGAGCGAGAAGTCAGCAGGCACGGGACTATTCAACCCCATTGAGGCGTCAAGAAATGAGCACCCGCACCGGATTCCCCCGCACCCATTCGCGGACGTCCTCGAAGGCCTCGCCGTAGAAACGGGCGTAGCTTTGCGACGTGACGTAACCCAAGTGCGGTGTCAGCACGGTGCGCGGCGCCGTGAAGAGGGGGTGGCCCGCCGGGAGGGGCTCGACGTCGTACACGTCCAGGGCCGCGCCGCCGAGCCAGCCCTCGTTGAGCCCGCGGAGGAGCGCGGCCTCGTCCACGATCGGCCCGCGGGCTGTGTTCACCAGGACGCCTTCCGGGCCGAGGAGCCGCAGTTCGTCCTCCCCGACGAGCCCCCGGGACCGCTCCGACAACCGTACGTGGACGCTCACGACGTCGGCCTCCCGGAAGAGTGCCTCCTTGCCCACCTTCCGGGCGCCTGCCGCAGCGGCAGTCACTTCCGTGAGGTTCGGACTCCAGGCGATGACCTCCATGCCAAAGGCTTTGCCGTAACCGGCGATCTTGCTTCCGATCTTTCCGAGTCCCAGCACCCCTAGCGTCTTCCCGGACAGTTCGAAACCCACGGTGCCCTGCCAGTTTCCGGCGCGCAGCCGGCGGTCCTCGAACGGCACCTTGCGTGCGAAAGCCAGGAGCAGGGCCCACGTCAGCTCGGGGGCCGCCGCTGGTGAGCCGCCCGTCCCACAGACAGTGATGCCCTGCACCTCGGCCGCGCGCAGATCGATGGCTGCGTTGGCCATCCCGGTGGTGACCAGGAGCTTCAGCTTCGGCAGCTGCCGGAGAAGACCGGCGTCGAAAGTGGTCCGTTCCCGCATGGCCATGATGATGTCGAAGTCCCGGAGGGCGTCCACGGCATCCGCCAACGGCTCCGTCAAGACGGTGACATCGACCCCGTCGTCGGCGAGCTCGGCCCACGGCGCATAGTCGTAGGCGACCCCTTGGTAGTCGTCGAGGATGGCAAGGCGCTGGCCCATGGAAATCCCTTTCGCTTGTCCGGAACGCAACGGTTCCCGATACGTGGAAAGGTACACCCCAGGAGGGGGCGCTAGCTCTTCGGCAGGCCCGGCGGGTTCAGTTCAGACTTCTGGATGCCTTCCGCGGTGAGTCCCCAGCGGTCTAGGATCTTGCCGTAGGTTCCGTCCTTGATGAGCGCGTTCAGGCCGGCCTGGGCTGCCGCCGCGAAACCGTTGCCCTTCTTCGTGGTCACCGCGATGCTCGCCTTGAGCGGCCACCCGCCGTCCACCAGGCCCACGTTCTTGGTCTTGCCATCGGTCTGCGACTTGTAGGACGCGGTCGCGTTCGGTCCGAACGTGAGGTCCGCACGTCCCGACTGAAGCGCGAGCGTGGAGGCCGAGTCGTCGTCGTAATACTGGAACTCAACCGGCTTCAATCCGTTCTTCTTGTTCTCGGCGTCCCAGCGCAGCAGGATAGCTTCCTGGTTGGTGCCCGAGCCCACAATGATCCGCTTGCCCGCCACGTCCGGAGCCGAGTCCACCTTGGTGATGGGGCTGTCGCTCTTCGCGTAGAAGCCCAGTTTGTCCTCGCGGTAGCTGGCGAAATCGAACTTGAGCTTGCGCTCTTCCGTCACGGTGACATTCGATATGACCGCCTCGTACTTGCCCGATTCCACGCCCAACGGCCAATCCGCCCACGCCGTCGGGACAACGTCCGCCTTGAGTCCCAGCGATTCGGCCAGCGCGACGGCGATGTCCACCTCGTTGCCCACCGGCGTCTTGTTGTCCGTGGCATAGACGGCCAACGGCGCAGCGAAGGGACTCACCGCGACGGTCAGCCTCCCGTCTGCCTTGACGGACTCCGGCACCAGGGCGGCGGCTTCCGGGGAAACCTGCACAGGGAAGCGGTTCTGCTCGGGAGCCAGGTTGAAGGTTTTGCCGGCGGAGGCCGACGACGGCGCTGGCGCGGCCGAGGCGCCCGGGTCCGAGCACGCGGCGAGGCCGAGAGTCGTGGTCACGGCGAGTGCCAGTGCGCTGCCTGTTTTGAGGCGTGAGAAAGCCATGGAGTCCCCTTCGAAAGTGATGGATGGTGTGCGTTGCTGCAACTATCCGGCAGGGACAACACCCGGTCAAAGCGCTCTGAAACGCTGGGATACAGGGGTTCACCGGGCTTCATTGGAGGTCCCGAAGGGTCACAAAACAGCCGCGGGGCAGGCTTCCCACACAACTGCCGGACACGTGAGGAGATTTTTCGTGAGCAACGAGCGAACCCCGGTCAATCAGGCGCTGGAGGTGCAGTCCGTGGCCGGGGAGGACATGGCTTTCGGACATGCGGCCGTCACCTTCGCCGGGATCTCGGCATCTTCACGAGCTGAGACGGACCCCACGCAAGCGGGAGAAATAACCCAGGCGCCGCCGTCGTTGTCGCAAGAGTGGCCGGGAAACCGGCCCCTCGAACGAAACCACCTTCGAAAGGCCGGCATCACGTGACTGTTCCCCTCTCCATCCTCGACCTGGCAATCATCGGCAAAGGCCAGACGGCGGCGGAGAGTTTCGCCGGGAGCGTCGCGATGGCGCAACTGGCCGAACGGCTCGGCTACCGCCGGATCTGGTACGCCGAGCACCACAACATGGGCTCGATCGCGTCCTCGGCCACGAGCGTGCTGATTGCCCACATCGCGGCAAACACAAGCAGCATCCGGCTCGGTGCCGGCGGCGTCATGCTGCCCAACCACTCGCCCCTCACCATCGCGGAGCAGTTCGGCACCCTTGAGACGCTGCACCCGGGCCGGATCGACCTCGGCCTCGGAAGGGCGCCCGGCAGTGACCAGAACACGATGCGTGCACTCCGCCGCGATCCGATGGCCGCGGACACCTTCCCGCACGACGTCCTGGAACTGCAGGGGTACCTCACGGGACCGACGCGGATCCAAGGGGTCGAAGCGACGCCGGGCAAGGGCACCAACGTGCCCCTCTACATCCTCGGGTCCTCGCTCTTCGGGGCGCATTTGGCGGCTCAGCTCGGCCTGCCCTACGCCTTCGCCTCGCACTTCGCGCCCAACGCGCTGCAGGACGCCGTCGCCGTCTACCGCCGCGAGTTCAAACCATCCGAGCAGCTCCAGGAGCCTTACGTGATCGCGGGCGTCAACGTCGTGGCCGCAGATTCGGCGGCCGAAGCCCAACGGCTCTTCCTTGAGGTCAAGCGGGACCGCGTCTCGCGCTTCCTGGGCGGCGGACGCGAATTCACCGACGCCGAAGCGGACCTTATTCTCGACTCGCCCCAAGGCCAGCACATCGCGCAGATGGTGAAGTACTCGGCGGTGGGAACGCCGGAAATGGTGCGCGATTACCTCGACGAGTTCACCCGCCACGCCGATGCCGACGAACTGATCGTTGCCCACCAGAGCACGGGCACGGAGCAGCGCCTCCGTTCCGTGGAGCTGGTGGCGGAAGCCGTCGGGCTGACGCGGGTGTAGCAAGCGAACTGCACCGCCCAAACGTAACCAAGCAAACTCGTTACACCCCGGCAATACGCGGGTCACGGAGGCGAAACCAGCCGGGCGGAAACTGGACGAATCCACCCCGGAAGGATCGTCTCCCATGGCTACTCCGCTCAATTTGTCCGTGGCCGATTCGGCGTTGCTGACAAAGTCGCTTCCGTTGGGCCTCCTGCGGACGGCAGTCCAATCCGAGGCCGCCCACGATGGAATCACTCCGGAGCTGCTGGCGGAACTGAGGATGCTGGCCCGCACTCCGGGGCTCCTGGTGGCCTGCAACTACGGTGGAACCCTCTGTGCCGCGGAAGGCGTATCCACCGAGACGCTCCCGTTGGGGAGTGCCGCCGTCGCGCTCCGGGCATTGGCGGCGCTGCCGAACACGCACACGGCCGTCATCTCCGGAAGGTCGCTGCGGGACCTTGCCGCGGTGTCGCGGCTGCCGGCGGAAGTCCACCTGGTGGGTTCGCACGGCGCCGAGTTCGACATGACCTACGCCTACAGCGTCACGATGGCCACAGAAGCCGTCCTTCAACAGGCAGCCACCGCCCTCAACGAATCCATCGGCTTCGAAAAGGGCATCAGCATCGAGCGCAAGCCCGTGGCCGTAGCCATCCACACCAGGCCGGCCACTCCTTCCGTCGTGGCACGGGTGACGCGTGAGGCGCACCAGATCGCCCGTGAATTGGGCTTGTTCTTCATTGTGGACGGCTCCGTTCTGGACTTGTCCATCGTGGAGCCCTCCAAAGACGCCGCGCTGGAGCATCTGCGTGCACAGTTGGGGGCCAGCGCGGCCCTGTTTGCCGGCGACGCGGAGAGCGACGAGCTCGCGATCGCCACCTTGCGGGGCCCGGATCTTGGCCTGCACGTTGGCGATGCAGAAACCAAGGCGCGCTACCGCTTACCGGACCCGGAGGCCTTCGCCAAAGTGCTCGCCATCCTGTTCGAACTGCGCCGAGCGTGGCTGTTCGGCGAGGACGCGGTGGGGCTGGAGCGGCATTCGATGATCGGCAACGGGACCTCCACAGCGCTGCTCACCCCGGAGGCCAAGATCTGCTGGATGAGCCATCCCCTCCCGGATTCCGGATCCTTGTTCGCGCACATCCTTGGTGGAGACCCGGCCGGCCACTTCAGCGTGGAGCCGGTCAAGACGTCGAAGGTGCTGGGACAGCGCTATGTGGACAACACCATGATCGTGGAGACGCGCTGGGCCGACGTTACGGTCACGGACTACCTTGAGCCGGCCCCGGACGGCATCACCAGCCTGGTCCGGGTCCTGTCCGGAACCGGCAGCGCGCGGATTGTTTTCGCACCGCGGCCGGACTACGCCAACGCTCCGTTCAACATGGAAATCCGGGGCGAAGAGCTGCACGTTGTGGGCACTTCGGATCCCATCGTCCTCTTCGCTCCCGGCGTGTCCTTCACGGTCACGAGCGACGGCAAACACGGCACCGCCACCGCCGAAGTCAGCCTCGCGTACGGTCCCGTCGTCATGAACCTGAGGTGCGGAGACACTGAGCCGACGACGCCGGACCCCGCCGGAGAGCTCGTCCGGCGGGCCGCCGTCGCGCACCAGTCCCGGCAGTGGGTCCGCGGGCTGGAACTGCCCGACATGAAACCGTCGCTGGTGCGGCGCTCGGCCTTGGTCCTGAAAGCACTGGTGCACGAGCCGACCGGGGCCGTCCTCGCGGCGCCGACCACGTCGCTGCCGGAAGGGATCGGCGGCACCCGCAACTGGGACTACCGCTACTGCTGGCTCCGCGACGGCTCCATGACGGTCAATGCGCTCGTGGACCTGGGTTCCACCGAGGAAGCGGACGGCTTCCTCCGCTGGCTGGGCCGCATCCTGGAGAACGCTCCCGGTCCGGAATGGCTGCATCCCTTGTACTCGGTGACCGGCTCCCCGCTGTCTACGGAGGCCATCATCGAGAGCCTTCCCGGTTACGCCGGTTCGCGGCCCGTACGGATCGGGAACGCCGCCGACCACCAGGTGCAGCTGGATGTCTTCGGTCCGATCGCCGGGCTCATCCAGGCCCTCGGCAAGCGCCGCGGCACGTTGCCGGACGAGCACTGGAAACTCATGGAGCAGATGGCCTCGGCCGTCCTGGCCCGCTGGCACGAACCGGACCATGGCATCTGGGAAGCCCGGCGTGCGCCTCGGCACCACATCTATACCAAGGTGATGTGCTGGGTGACGTTGGACCGGGCCATGCAGACGGCGGTGCGGTTCCGGCGCCCCATCGGGGCCGAGTGGGAGGAAACGGCCAACACCATCCGCGCGGAAGTGCTCCGCGAGGGCTGGGATGATTCCGCGAGCTCATACACCGTCGCTTACGACAGCCCGGACCTGGACGCGGCGGTGCTGCACATCGGACTCTCGGGCCTGCTGGATGTCCGCGACCAGCGCTTCCTGGACACCGTCACCGCCGTCGAGCGCGAACTGCGGGTGGGTCCCACCGTGTTCAGGTACAGGTACGACGACGGCCTTCCGGGTCTGGAGGGCGGGTTCCACATCTGCACCACCTGGCTCATTGAGGCGTACCTGGCCGTTGGCCGGCTGGACGACGCGCTCGAGCTGTTCAACCAGCTCGTGGCGCTCTTCGGGCCGACCGGGCTGCTTCCCGAGGAGTTCGACCCGGGCACCGAGACCCACTTGGGAAACCACCCGCAAGCATATTCGCACCTGGGCTTCATCCGCTGCGCGCAACTCCTGGACAGGTACCTCGACTCGGTGGACGAAGAGTAGGCGCGAGGACACCAACCAGCCGCGCCGACCCAACTGACTCGCACTTAGTGTCGTTTTCAGCGCTCAAAACGACACTTACTGCGAGTTAGTTGGGCTAGGTGAGCAGGAGGGCCACGGCGATCATTGCCGGGACGGCCACCACGGTGGTGATCAGGACAGTATCCTTCGCCACGGTGATTCCCGTGTTGTAGCGGCTCGCCGCCACGAACACGTTCTGGGCGGTGGGCAGGGCGGCCGTGACCACCACCGCGAACAAGGCGTGTGCCTCCAGCCCCAGTGCGAAGCGGGCGAACAGGTAGGCCATCGCGGGGTGGACAAAGAGCTTGAAGCCGCTGGCCAGGAGCGCATCCGTCCGGCGCCCCGTGTCTTTTTGTAGGGGCCGGGAGCCGTTCAGGCTCATCCCGAATGCCATGAGCATCGAGGGAATGGCGGCTCCGCCGATCAAATGAATCGGGTCCATGATGAGCGAGGGCACTTGCCAGCCCGTTCCGGCCACCACCAAACCGAGGGCCGATCCCACGATCATCGGGTTCCGAATGATCATCAAGACGAACCGCAGGGGAGTGGTGCGGTGGGCGCTGGTGCTGGCATCGAGAGCCATTAGGTACATGGGCGTGAAGAACGCGAGCTGGAAGATCAGCAGCGGTGCCACATAGCTTGCGTCGCCCAGGACAAACACGGCGATGGGGATGCCGAGGTTCGCGGAGTTGGCCAAGGAAGCGCTCATGGAGGACATCAGCGATTCGGGGAGGGAGCGTTTGAGCCAGAACTTCACGATGACGAAGAACAAGCTGCCGGTAACGACGGCGCCCACTGCCGTGACCAGGAGCGGAGCGGCGAAGATGTCGCGAAGATGGGCCTTGCCGAGGGTTTCAAAGAGCAGCGCGGGACTTGCGACGAAGAAAGTCAGGGCGCTCAGGACCGAACGCGCGTTGTCTCCCAGGATTCCGCGCTTGCCGACGAACATGCCCACCAGAATGATGGCCCACACCACGAAGAACCCGGAAAGGACGCCCAGCACTACGGCATCCGGAGGGTGACGGGTGCGGGGCGGCGGGGGTTCACAGTCCCAGCCTAAATCAGCTTTATTCGGCTGTAAGGCCCGACGGCGGCATGTCCCGCCATGTGGACCGCGAAGAAGGGGTCCCCGGGGCAGGGGGAGTTAGTTCAGGTTCGCGTTGTTGAGGGCGTGCGGGGGGCGCATGACGCCCGGAGTGATGCCTTCGGCTGGATCACTGCCGAGCTGGACGATCTTGTTGGCCCTGTCCACATGGACAACCTTTGGTTGGTAGCCCTTGGCCTCTTCGGTGGTCATCTCCGCATAGGTGATGAGAATGACGACGTCGCCCACGTGCACCAGGTGCGCTGCGGCACCGTTGATGCCAATGACGCCGGAGCCGCGTTCGCCGGCAATCGTGTAAGTCTCGAGGCGTGCGCCATTGGTCACGTCGACAATGGAGACGAGCTCGCCGGGGAGAATATCCGCAGCATCCAGCAGATCCAGGTCAACCGTCACTGAACCTACATAGTGCAGGTCGGCATGGGTCACCGTGGCACGGTGGATCTTGGACTTAAACATTGTGCGGTTCATAACGTGACAAGTTTAGCGCGTGGCCGCCCGATCGCCGGGTGATACCGGCCACAGGCTAGGCCTTGGCGGCGGCCTTTCTTGCCTGCCGCCGCTTCAGCGAGCCGTAACCGGCGAGCAACTTCGGGACAACCAGGTAGACGGCGGTAGGAACTACGACGAGCGTCAGCACGAGGGCGCGCAGCGCGGGGTGCCATGACTCGGAGAGCGGAGCGAGGATCGTCATGCCGATCGCGACGAGGGGGAAAATGGCCAGCCACGTGATCACTGCACGCGTGTGCACGGAAGGCAGGTGCACAGGGTGCGCGGAGTGCGGAGCGGGCTCGGCAACCGCCGCAACCGCGGCGCTGTCCGCGGGTGCGGAAACGGGGATTTGGGTGCTCATGACATTCTCCAACTATTTGGTTGCTTTCGGCGTGAGTTCAGACTAGACGCTGCTTTCGAGAACTGCAACTACTTGGTTGGAATCTGTTAAGGTGGACACATGGCATGGGATACCGAGCGGACCAAGCGACTCCTCCTTGAGGCAGCGACCGCCGAGTTCTGCCAATTCGGACTAGCCGGCGCCAGGGTGGACCGCATCGCGGCTGCGGCCGGAGTCAACAAGGAACGCATCTACCAGTACTTCGGCAAGAAAGATCTTCTCTTCGACGCGGTGATCGCATCCCAGCTCAGCAAAGTAGTGGACGAAGTCCGCATCGAGGGCGATGGTCCCGAAGCCTTGGCCGATTACGCCGGACGCCTGTTCGACCATCACCACCAAGATGCCACCCTTCCGAGGCTGCTGTTTTGGGAGGGGTTGGAACGGGGGGAATATGTGGTGAACCGTCCGGACCGGGCCGCGAACTGCAGGAACAAGGTTGATGGTGTCATCCGGGCCATCCCGGGGACGTCCAAGGAAGATGCGGCCGATCTGATGCTCACCATCATTGCGTTGTGTGACGCCTGGCCGGTACTGCCGGAACTGGATGGCCTCATGGCCGGCAGCAAGGGGTCAAGCAGGGCGGAGCGGCGCCGCAAGACGATCGTCCAAACCGTCCTCCTCGCCGCACGGGAGCTAGCTACGCCTGTTTGTTGAGCGTTCTGCCGATGATCGCCTGCGTCAGTGCGTCCACTACCTCGGCGTTCGCCAAAGGGTTGCGGATCAAGGTGAAGTCCACGTCACCCACGGGCGGGAGGTCGAAGCGCTTGGTGATCACCGTGAGGTCCTCGGGAACCAGCGACGACGGCATCACCGCGACGCCGATGCCAGCGCGCACCGCTGCCAGGACGCCGGCGATCTGCCGGGTGGAGCAGGTGACCCGCCACGTGCGGCCCATGGCCTCCAGCGCGTCGATAGCCAGTTTCCGGCTGACGCTCGGGGCCGGATAGCAAATCAGCGGCACGGGGCTGGCCGGGTCCAGGGCCGTCTGTTCGACGCCCACCCAGGCGAACTTGTCGTGGCGGACCACGGTGCCGTCCTTCGCCTCGCCCACCCACTTCACGAACACGAGATCCAACTGGCCCGCATTGACGCGTTTGTAGAGCTGGTCGCTCTGGCTGACGGTGAGTTCCAGGTTGATCTGGGGATACAGCTGCCGGAACTCGCGGAGGATCCGTGGCAAGCCCGTGATGGCGAGATCGTCGGCGGTGCCGAACCGCAGCCGGCCACGCATCGCGGAGCCGGAAAAGTACCTGGCTGCGGAATCGTGCGCGGAGAGGATGTTGCGGGCAAAGCCTGCCATCGCATCGCCATTGTCCGTAAGCCGGACATCCCGGGTGTCGCGCGCTACGAGCGCCCGTTTGGCCGCCGTCTCCAGCTTTCTTACGTGCTGGCTGACCGTGGGCTGGGCGAGGCCGAGGCGCTCGGCTGCCTTCGTGAAACTCAAAGTCTCGGCCACGGCCAGGAAGGACCGCAGCTGCACGGGTTCGAACACGGAGCTCCTTGAATAGGTACGTCCACCACTACTCACGCGAGTGTATTGCATTTCGCAATGCTAGTTATACAGCCAATTCACTTCCATAATCACCGCGGCCAACCCTAGCGTTAAAGGCATCCCAGCGAGACGCCTATCCAAGGACTACTTGTGGCACCCCCACCGCCCGCAGCGGCAAACGTCAGCCAGCCCACCATCGATTCACTCGCCGCAAGCAGCCGAATTCCGCACGCTGCCGACCCGGACACGGTCACCCAGCCGATCGCCGTCGTCAGCGAACGGCTCCCCTGGCGGCACACCTTCATTTCCCTCAAAGTGCCCAACTTCCGGATCTTCGCCATGGGCCATTTCGTGGCCGTCATCGCGCTCTGGATGCAGAGGATTGCGCAGGACTGGTTGGTACTCCAGCTCTCCGGATCCGTCACCGCCGTCGGAATAACCGTGGCACTGCAGTTCACGCCGTCGCTGTTCCTGGGCCCCTGGGGCGGAATGATGGCGGACCGCTTCGCCAAGCGGCGCATCCTCATCTTGTGCCAAAGCGTCGCGGCCTCCCTGGCGGCCATCCTTGCCGTCTTGACCCTGAGCCAGCACATCGAGGTGTGGCACGTTTATGTGATCGCCTTTGTCCTGGGCCTGGTGACGGTCCTCGACCAGCCCGCCCGGCAGGTCTTCGTCAACGAGCTTGTGGGACCGAAATACCTCCGCAATGCGATCAGCGTCAACTCCACCACGTTCCAGCTGGGCGGACTGATTGGTCCCGCCCTGGCCGGCGTGCTGCTGACCGCAGTGGGCGCGGGGTGGGCCTTCGCCGCGAACGCGGTTGCCTGCTGCTCCACCGTGACCATGCTCCTGATGCTGCGCAAGAACGAACTTTATGTCAGCACGCCTGTGCCAAAACGCAAGGGAATGCTGCAGGAGGGCCTGCGATACGCCCTCGGCAAGCCCACCATCTACTGGCCGTGGCTCATGGCCGGCTTTGTAGCGGTCTTCGCGATGAGCCTGCCTGTGCTTCTCGCCGCCTTTGCGGACAACGTCTACCATGCGGGCGCGGGCGGCTACGGCTTGCTCAACGCCATGGTTGCCCTTGGCGCGCTCGCCGGGGCAATCACATCGGCCCGACGCCGGCAATTGCGCCTGCGCTCAGTGGTGCTGTGCGCCGGGATGTATGGCTTGATGCTGTGCCTGGCAGCGTTGGCCCCATCCATGGTGTGGCTGGCCGCTGCCATGGTCCTTTCCGGATTCTGGTGCCTCATGTTCCTGACGGCCGCCAACCAGTTGGTCCAGGTCAGCGCCAACATGAGCATCCGCGGCCGCGTCATGAGCCTCTACATCATGGTGCTCATCGGTGGCCAAGCCATCGGCGGACCCATGATGGGCTGGCTTGCCGAGCATCTGAATCCGCACGTGGCGCTGTTGGTGTCAGGCGGGGTACCGGCGCTCGCAGCGGCGACAGTCGCCGTCGTGCTCGCCCGGAAGTCCGAGTTGCGGGTCAAAGTGGATGTCCGGGACCGACGCCGGATGGTGCGGATCGTCCCGCAGTCGGCGTAACGCCGAACCCGGCCGGGCCGGGCGCCTGCCAGGCGCCCGGCTCAGCCGCATTCCGAGGCTACAAGTCCACTACGCCACAAGGTGCGGATAGTCCGCTGCGCGCCCTTGGAACTGCAGCACGTCCGGGTTGCGGATGATGCCGTCCCGGATCTCGATGGCCCGGGCGATCGTCTCGTTGGCGGCCCAGGCCTCGGGACCCGAAATGACCGTTTCGAGGAACGGCAGGAGCGCTTCGCTGATCTCCCAGCTGGACGAATTCCACAAGTAGGACGGGCTGTGGTCAACCGCGTAGTAGTTGATGTGGTCGCCCACCGTGAACATGGGCTCGGCGAACGTCGTGGTCCGCGCCCAACTGAAACCCATGCCTTCGTCGCAGGAGACGTCGACAATCAAGCTGCCCGGCTGGAACGCGTCCAGGTCCTCGGTCCGCAGGTACGTCAGCGGCGAGTTCGGGTCCTGCAGCGTGCAGTTGACCACGATGTCGCTCGCGGCGAGGAACGGTGCCAACGGCAGGCGGCCACGGTCGGTGATGACCTCGCTCAGGAAAGGGGCGTTCTGGTCGTGATCGAACTGCACTATGCGCACCGAGTGGATGGGGGAACCGACCGCAGCAACTCCGCGGTTGGTCAGCACCTGGACGTCGTGGATGCCGTGGGCGTTCAGGGCGGTGACCGCGCCACGCGCCGTGGCTCCGAAACCAATCACGACGGCACTCAGCCGCCTCCCGTAGTCACCCGTCGAACCCGTCAGGGCAAGGGCGTGGATGACGGAACAGTAGCCCGCAAGTTCGTTGTTCTTATGGAAAACGTGGAGTCCGAAGCCGCCGTCGCTCGCCCAGTGGTTCATCGCCTCGAAGGCGATCAGGGTCAGCTTTTTGTCGATCGCGAGCTGGGTGATGGCCCGGTCCTGCACGCAGTGCGGCCAACCCCAGAGGACCTGGCCGTCCCGGAGGTCGGCGAGGTCTTCCGGTTGCGGTTTGGGCAGGAGAATGACATCCGAATTCGAAATCAGTTCTTCACGGCTTGCCATGCCACCGACCAGCGGCCCAAGTTGGCTGTCCGAAAAGCCGAAGCGCTCGCCGTACCCGCGCTCGATCCGGATGTGTTGCCGGAGCTCCGGGGCAATGCGCTCCAGATGCAGGGGATGGACAGGCAGCCGGCGCTCGTCCGGCTTCTGCGATGACGAGAGGATGCCGAGGGTCATGGCGCCTGTATGGCCGCTCACTTTTTGTTGCCGGTTGCCGGCTTGGCCACGGTGGTGGCGGAGGACTCAGAAGCCCTCTTGTCCGCGCGCTTTTCTTTGATGGATTTGCCGGATTTTTTCGATGCAGCTTGGCGAGGTGATTTGTCAGCCATGGTCGCTCCCTTAGAGCAGAGCCGAAATGGCTCCTAGCTCCTGACGATACACCCAGGGAGTTGGGCACCTTGTATCCGGGCAGAGATGGAGCGGGCGACGGGAATCGAACCCGCGTATCGAGCTTGGGAAGCTAGCGCTCTACCATTGAGCTACGCCCGCACTGCTCCGCGCATCAGCCGGAGCAGATCCCAGCTTAGCGCAGATGGCACGGTGATCCAGACACAGACTCACCGGTATCACGGTCCCATCAAATTCCCTGCGGAGCTCGTAAAGATTCGATTACGGCTCGACGCGGGTGTGTTGCGCTGCGCCGCGCCTGACTATTCTGTAGCAGTTAGCTGCTGTGTCATGGGGAACCCGGCTATGTCTATGAGCCGTACGCCGAAAGAGGATTCCGTGGCATTTGCAGAGCATGAAGTACTCATTGGTCGCGACGCCATGACCGTTTACCAATTTCTGGTGGACGGCCTGAACAACCCCCTGTGGCGCAGTGGAATCCGCAGCATTTCCCTTCGCTCGGGGCACGCTGGCGAAAAAGGCGCCGTCTACCAGCAGACCCTGTCGGGCCCGGGAGGGCGGCCGATCGCGGCTGACTTCCAGATCACCGAGGCCAGGCCAGGCGCTGAAGTGCGGTTCGCCGTCGTCGCCGGCCCCGCGCGGCCCACCGGCGGCTATTACCTCAGCACCGAGGGCCCCAATACCCGCCTGCGGTTCGCCCTGGAGTACCACCCCAAGGGCCTGCAGAAACTCATGAACACCATGATCCAGAAGACCATGGAAGGTGAAGTGGTCCAGCTGGAGCAGCTCAAGTCGGTCATCGAGGAGCAAACCCCGGAGGCATAATCCCCACCGCCTCCCTCGCCTCGCTCCGCTCGCCCAGGGAACCCTGGCGGCGTGGGCCCAGCGCCTCCCTCGCCTCGCTCCGCTCGCCCAGGGAACCCTGGCGGCGTGGGCCCAGTTACTGCGCCAGCTTCAGTCCGCCCAAACCGCTTATCGGGATGCTCGGCGTCGTGAGGCGTCCACCGGTCAGGTCCCAGTATTCGATCGTTCCGTTGCTCAGCAGGCCTGCGACTCCCGTGGAGTTGAGGCCGGTGACGCCCTTGAGCGAGCGCAATCCGGAGTAGTCCGTCCATCCGGTTCCCACGACCAGCCGGGCCTCTGCCTTGGGCGTGGTGAGTCCCGAACCCCGGTAGAGGCGCAGGTTCCCGTTTGCTTCCACGGCCAGCAGGTCCTGGAAGCCGTCGGCGTCGTAATCCACCATGCTGAGCCGGATCGCACTGACGCCCGAGCCAACCTGGGTCCGTCCGACCAGCGCGGTGAGTCCCAGGTTCCGGTACAGGTAGAGCGCCCCGGTGGAATCGGTGGCGAGGATCTGCGGGAGCCTGTTGTTCCCGCACCAGGTGCCCACCGCCATGGTCATCCCCTGCCAGCCCGATGAGCCCAACGTCACGGGTGCCTTGAATCCTCCGCTGACCACCCCGGGGTACAGCAGGAGCCTGCCGTCCAGCATTTGGACGATGACGTCGATCACGCCGTCTCGGTCCCAATCCGTGGTCATCACTTCTTTCGCCCCGGCGAAACCGGAGCCGACCGTCCGGGCAGGGCCGAAGGTGCCGTTGCCGAGTGCCGGGTAGTCCCTCAGGTTTCCGGAAGGGTCGACGGCGACCAGGTCACCGGTGCTGCGGATGGCTGCCGCACTGAGGTCCAGGGTGGGCGGCTGGTGCTTCGCGATGGGGTCGCAGACGCTCGGTGGCGGAAGCTGGGGAGGAGCTGTGCCCGCGCCGGGGCTGTTGACGGTTCCGGCGGGGAGGGTCGTATAGCCGAAGAGATTGACCACGCCCCACATCGTGTAGCTATTGGGCGTGGTCTGGTAGTTGCCGTCCGTGAACGTGATTCCGACGCCGATCACGTTGAAGCGGGGGTCGCGAAGCAGAGCATCGTGGGCGGGTGAGCTCTTCCACCATTCGACAAGCTGGGCTGCATTCCGGTCCCAGCGGACAGCGATGATCTCGCCCGCGCCGTTGTTGGGGTTCAAGGCCCTGGGATCGGTCCAGAAGTTGGGGCGGTGCTCGATCACTTGGCGGCTGGCGATGTTGTTGGACCAGTCCTGCGACAGCGTGGACACCGTGGGGTTGTACTTCACCGGGTTCAAGCCAAGCGACGTCCGGTAGGCATTGATGGCGTTGAAGACGGCCAGCACCTGTGCCGAATTGTCGTCGTTGACCAACGCGTGCGGCGAAACCAGCGGGACGGCCGCGGGGGAGGACTTCGCCTGGGTTTGGGTCGGATCCGGGACATTCCCGGCCGGGCTTCCGGGGAGCGGGTCGGGGCCGGATGCCGGCGGAATGGAGGGGATCGGGGGCGGGCCGTCCACTGCCTGGGGCGACGTGCCGTTGCCCGGGGCGACGGCGGGGTTTGCCTGCGTGGACGTCGTCGCCGTTTCGACGGCCTGCGTGCTGCCCCCACCCACGGGGGCGGCTGGAGCCGGGGCGGCTGCGGCTACCGGGGTCGGGATGGTGGGAACGGTGGCCGTTGGTGACGCCGGCGAAGGTGCGGCCTGCGGAAGGCCGGATCCCGACGGCGGTGCGGACGCCGTCGTCGTACTCTCAGTACCGGCGGCGGTGCTTGGGGCGGAAGGCGCGGCTGCGGCGGACGTTCCGGCGAGCTGCGCCGGAAGGGCGATCGGTCCGGAGGCAGGGGCCATCACCGTGACAAGGCAGGCCACCAGTACGGCAACGGGCACCGCAATTCGTCTCAATGTGTCCCCAGATTCGCGTCGTGCCACCGTCCCCAAACGCAACAGCGGTAACGGTAGTCTATGTGGTGCACTATAGTCCCATGCGCCACTCCGGCACCACGGGGTACGCGGCGCATACGGTACTTTTGATCCTGTGCTGATCTCTGACCGCGACATACGTGCCGAAATCGACTCCCGACGTATCGTCCTGGAGCCCTACGACCCCGCAATGGTTCAGCCGTCCTCGGTGGATGTGAGGATTGACCGCTTCTTCCGGCTGTTCGACAACCACAAATACGCGCACATCGACCCCTCCGAGGAACAGCCTGAGCTGACCCGCCTGGTGGAGGTCGAGGGCGACGAGCCTTTCATCCTGCACCCGGGCGAGTTCGTGCTCGGTTCGACTTACGAGACCGTGAGCCTGCCGGACGACGTCGCCGCCCGGCTTGAAGGAAAGTCTTCGCTGGGACGCCTCGGTCTGCTGACGCACTCCACGGCCGGCTTCATCGATCCCGGTTTCTCGGGCCATGTGACGTTGGAACTGTCCAATGTGGCTACCCTGCCCATCAAGCTGTGGCCCGGCATGAAGATCGGCCAGTTGTGCTTCTTCCGGCTCTCGTCGGCCGCCGAGCATCCCTATGGTTCCGGCGGTTACGGCAACCGTTACCAAGGCCAGCGCGGCCCTACCGCGAGCCGCAGCCACCTGAACTTCCACCGGACGTCTGTTTAGCGCATCGAGAGGTGAGGTCTCGCCCCTTTGATGCTGCGAAATGGCCGAGATCTCACGTCTCGCTGACCCAAGCTGCGCGGGCAAGGGCGTCTCGCACGCGGGTTACGACGGGAAAGCTCCTGGACGGCGCCCCAAGGAACGCGGACTCCACGGCTGGCCACGCGAAGATCCTTGCTCCATGCCCGGCTCTCCGAAACCCCGGCAGCGCGCTGTTCGGAGAGCGTGAACGAGCGGCCCCTGAGGGTTTCAGGAAGAGGTCCAGGACTGCGCATGCACCAATTCTTGGCACAGCGTAGGCACCCGTAGCTGGTTATCCACAGTGGGGAGGAGTAGTGACGGGCCGCTTACGGATCGAGGCGTGCGATCTCGCCTCTTTGAACCCTCGAGAAGGCCGGGATCTCACGCCTCGAGGGACGCAATAGGCTCCGACGCCTTCGATTTGCGGGGAGGCTTGCGGAAGACCTTGGCCATAGGCTCCACGAAGCGGGCTGCGAGCGGCCCGAAGATGGCCATGAGCAGCACATACGCGGTGGCGAGGGCGGCAAGCTCGTGCGGTACGACTCCCGAGGTTACGGCCAGGCCCGCAATGACAATGGAGAACTCGCCGCGGGCGATCAGTGCGGCCCCGGCGCGGAAACGCCCAGGAACGGCGATCCCTGCACGCTTTGCCGCCCAGAATCCGGTCAGCACCTTGGTAAGGGCTGTTGCGAGGGCGAGAAGCAGCGCCCAGCCCAGTACTGGCGGGATCTTGGATGGGTCCGTGTTGAGGCCGAAGGCTACGAAGAAGATAGCCGCGAAGAGATCCCGCAACGGTTCAAGGATGCGCGTCGCGTTGTGGGCAGTTGCCCCCGAAATGGCGATGCCCAGCATGAACGCCCCCACGGCCGCGGAGACCTGGAGTGCGGACGCGATGCCGGCCACCAGAAGTGCGGCCCCGAGGAGATTGAGCAGGAAGACCTCGGAGTTTTCGCTGTGCACGGCTTGGGATACCCGATGGCCGTGTTTGAGGGCCACCACCAGCACGAGGGTGACGACGGCCAACGCTATGCCCACCGTCTGGAGCCCGCCCAGGAAGCCCACGCCCGCGAGGATCGCCGTCAGGATCGGAAGGTAGATGGCCATGGTCAGGTCTTCGAACACCAGGATGGCAAGCACCACGGGCGTCTCTCTGTTACCGATCCGGCCGAGGTCAGTGATCACCTTCGCCGCGATCCCGGAGGAAGAAATGTAGGTGACACCGCCCATGACGATCGCGCCCACCAGCCCCCAGCCGAGCCACACCGCGATGCCCGCACCCGGAAGGAAGTTCAACACCAGGTCCAGTACACCGGCTTGCCAGGAGCGCCGCAGCCCGGTGACGAGCTCCGCCGCCGTATATTCCAAGCCGAGCATGAGCAAGAGCAGGATGACCCCGATTTCGCCGGAAAGATGGGCGAACTCCTGCATGCCGTCGAGCTTGACCAGTCCACCTGCCCCGAACGCGAGTCCCCCCACCAGATAGAGCGGAATGGGGGACATGCCGATCCTGCCGGCCAAGCGCGCCAAGAGGCCGAGGCAGAAAACGACTGCGCCCAGCTCAATGAGGGTCAGGGCCAGGGGGTCCATGAACGTCAGCCGTTGCGCAGAATGGCAGCCGCAGAGTCAAGACCTTCCTGCGTACCGACAGCCACCAGCAAATCACCCGTGTGAAGGACGACGTCGGGAGCCGGTGAGGGAACCACTTCGCCTTCGCGCATGATCGCCACGATCGAGACACCACTGCGGGTGCGGATCTGGGCTTTGCCCATGGGCTGGTTGTTGAAAGGGGAGTCAGCGGTGATGGAGAACTGCCGCGTGACAATGCCGGGGATTTCCTTGTGGGCTTCGGCCAGGCGCATGGCGATGTGCTGTCCGCCCAGAAGGTTGCCCAGGGCGGCGGCTTCGTCTGCGGTCAACGGGATGGATGCCTGGCAGGTATCGGGATCGTCCCATGTGGAGACGAAAAGCTCGGTCTCACCCTCCCGCATCTCGACAACACCGATGCGGCGTCCCGAGGCCGTGATGAAATCCTTGCGGACCCCGAGGCCTGGAAGTTCTGTCTCATCCACGTTCATAAGTCCACCCTAGCCCTCTTGAAGGGGCGGCGGAATGACGCCGCTCGAGCCCTTCGCGCAAAGCGGTCCGCGCCGTTCTACGGGGCAAAAGCCAGGCCGCGCGCGGCGTCGTCGTAGTATTCGCGGTTCGCCAATCCGGCGGCAGCGGCCTCGTCCAGGACCACCACGGCGTCGGCATGCCATTGCAGGATCGAACCCGGGCACGACGCCGTCAGCGGCCCCTCGACTGCGGCAGCGACCGCGGCGGCCTTCGCGGCACCCGTGGCGATGAGCACCAGCCTGCTCGCCTCCAGCACGGTCCCCAGTCCCTGGGTGATGCAGTGGGTCGGGACGTCGCCGTGATGACCGAAGAACCGGGCGTTGTCCTGCCTCGTGCGGGCCGTCAGCCGCTTCAACCGGGTCCGGGAAGACAAGGAGGACCCGGGCTCATTGAAGCCGACGTGGCCGTTGGCGCCGATGCCGAGGATCTGCACATCAACGCCCCCGGCATCGCGGATCGCGGCGTCGTAGGCGGCAGCTCCGGTTTCGAGCTCGGCCTGCGTGGCGCCGGTGCCGTCAGGGACATTCAGCCCGGCCAGTGGAAGCCCGATCACCTCGCAGACCTCGCGGACGAGGACCTGGCGGTAGGACTGGACATGTCCAGTCGGAAGGCCCACATATTCGTCCAAGGCGAATCCCTTCGCGGCCGCGAAATCCACCCGGCCCGCAGCGGACGCAGCCGCGAGTTCCGCGTACAGCCCGAGCGGGGACGAGCCGGTGGCCAATCCCAGTACTGGTCCTCTGCCCGCAGGGACTCCTGCGAGGACGGCCTGGGCAGCGGCCGAAGCGGCCGATTCCGGGGTGGGCGCGACTATGACTTCCATGGCAGCTTTCTGTCGATGGGTTGGGCGGGCTGCAGTCAGGCTTTGGTACTGCCGTTAAGCAGCGCCGTCAGGGCCTGGGACACCGTGAGCGACGCACCATAGGTGACGATGTCCGCCCCGCCGCGCGGCCAGCCGCACTCGACGGCGATCACCGCGTGCCCTTCCGCCCTCAAGCGGGCGAAGACGGTCCACAGCGGGTGCTCGGCATCCAGGCCGCGCCCGACGACGGCGACCCGCGCGCCGTCGGGAACTTCGCCTTCTCGGACCACTTCCGACGTTGTGGCGGCAGGGCCCCACGGCACGCGACCGACCGCGAAATTGGACCCGGTCTCAACCTGCACGATCGCCACGGGTTCCGCCCGTGCAAGCCACCTTTGAGCGGCTTCGGAGACCTCGAAGGCCTCGGCGATGCGCTCGCCGTCGAGCGCGTTCGCATCGCCGGGAACGCCGGAGCGTTGCGGCTCGCCCCGCAGCCCCAGCTGGCCCCTGATGGCGGCCTCCTGGATTTCAGCAGCGCCGGCAGCAGGAAAGCGCGCGGACAGTGCTGCCGTCCGGGCAACGGCGTCCGCGAGGCGTTCCATGGGCAAGCGCCCCCCTTCCACGGCATCGGCGATCGCGGTGAGTGTTTGTTCGAAGAGGGCCGGTCCCGTTTCGGAACCAAGGCACAACAGGTCCGCCCCGGCCATGAGTGCACGGACGGCTGCTTCCGGAATGCCAGTCTGGGCGGACGCGCCGGCCATGTCCAAAGCATCGGTGATGATGAGGCCGTCGAACCCCATGTCACGTCGCAGCAGGTCCTGCAGGATGCGCGAGGAGAAGGTCGCCGGGTGGTCCGGGTCCAGGGCTTCGACCAGGATGTGGCTGGTCATGACCGTGGCTCCGCGAGCCGCCACGAGCGCCCGGAAGGGGACCAGTTCGCGGGCATCCAGGGTGGCGGCGTCGGCGGTGACCCGGGGGAGCGCCAGGTGGGAGTCCGTGGTGGTATCGCCGTGGCCCGGGAAGTGCTTGGCGCAGGATGCCACGCCCGCGTCTTCGAGGCCACGGATCCAGGCGGCAGTATGCCGGGCCACCAAGTCCGGTTCGGCCCCGAAGCTGCGCACGCCGATCACGGGATTGTCCGGAGCGGAATTGACATCGGCATCCGGGGCCAGGTTCACGTTGATGCCCAGGCCTGCCAGTTCGTGGCCGATGGCGCTGGCGCTCGCGGCGGTCAGTTCGACGTCGTCGAGGCGCCCGAGCACGGCGTTCCCGGGCTGCGTGGATCCCGTGAGGTAGTGCAGCCTCGTGACGTCGCCGCCCTCTTCATCGACGGCGATGAGCGTGTTCGGGGAATGTGCCCGCAACCCGGCGCACAGTTCGCGCAACTGGACGGGGGACGCCACGTTGGTGCCGTAGAGGCACACAGCCGCGAGCCCGGCGTCGTACGCTTCAAGAATCCAGACGGGGACCGCGATGCCGGTGAATCCGGGCATGAGGGTTCCTGCCGCGAGGCGGCGCAGGTGGTCGCGGGCGGGCCTGGTGGCAAAGGACTGAGTGGCGGGGGACTGAATCGTGTCCATGTCCGGCTCCTTCGAAGGGATGCGTGGCTGGTTAGTCAGGGCTGGAAACGGCGCAGGTGGCACTCAGGCCACACCAAGCTGGTTCCCGAGGACCATCACGGCGGCGCCGCGCAGGACAATGTCCTGTGCGTCTGCCGCGAGACGGACGGACACCGGTGAGGGGTCCTGGTGCAGGAGCCGCTCAAGCAAGGTCTGCTGGACGGCGTTGAGAAGGGGACCTTCCAAAAGCTCCCGGGGTCCGCTGAGGACCACCTCGCCCAAATCGAGGGCGCCAACCACGGGGGCGAGGGCGATGGCGAGCCGCTCGCCTGCTTCCCGGAGTACGACGTCGGCCGCGGCCTCCGGTTCGGAGCTCGCCGCAGCTTCGGCGAGGGCCCGTTCGAGGCTGGGGACGGACATCCAGGTTTCGAGGCAACCGGTTTTACCGCATTTGCAGATGGTTCCACCGTCGGTGCCGACCGTGACGTGGCCGATTTCGCCCGCCGCGGAGTGGGCGCCCCTGGTGCGTCTACCGCCCACGATGAGGCCTGAACCGACACCGCGCCCGATTTTCACGAGCACCATGTCGTCACTGCCGCCGCCGAAGGTGTAGTCCGCGTGGACTGCCGCGTCGGCGTCGTTGGAAACGAGGGTCGGCAGGCCGGTGCGCTCCTGGAGGAGCTCGCGCAGGGCGACGTCCTTCCATCCGAAGTTGGGGGCCGTGGTGACCACGCCGTCGGCGTTGACGATGCCGGGGGTCCCGACGCCGATCCCGAGCAACGTGGCAGTGGCCCGTGCTTTTGCCTCGGACGCCAGTGCGAGGACCTGGTTGACTACGTCTTGTCCGGTTTCCTCCGAGAGGGTGCGTTCCGCACGGTCGAGGATGTTGCCGTCAAGATCGAGGACAGCGGCGCGCAGCACGGAATTTTCGGCGAGATCCATGCCGATGACTTGGAGGCCCTGGCGGTTGATGTCTACCAGAATGGCCGGTTTGCCGGGGCGGACTTCATCGGAGTGCCCCAGTTCCACCACATGGCCGCGTTCCAGGAGGTCCGAGACGAGGTCCGATACCGTGACGCGGGTCAGGCCCAGGGTCCGGGAGAGATCCGCGCGGCTCATTGCCCCGGCCGAGTGGAGGGTCTGGCGCACCAGGGAGAGGTTGTGGGCGCGCCCGTCAGAAGGCAGGGTCGCCGCACTGGTCCGATCTGTGCGCTGGCGGTCGCGAAGGGCTTCCATGTGAGTTAGTAAACTCTACTAACAATCAAAGATCAAGGGTTTTTTGCAGATTGTGTGGAATCAAGCACAGTCTGTCAGCTCAGCGGAACCGTGGCGATTTCCGTCTTGCTGGGTGATTTTACGGGCAGGATCACCAACAAGCCGGCCAGGAGCACCACCATGATGCCGAGGATTCCCCAGCGTTGGGCCCCGCCCGAGGCCACCAGGGGCGTCGCCACGGTGATGCACAGGGTGAACAGTGCCGGCGCCAGGAAGCTCACCGCCCGGCCGGTGGTGGCGTAGAGCCCGAACAGTTCGCCGGATTCGCCGTCCGGCGCCAGCCTTGCGAGATAGGCTCGGGAGGACGCCTGGGCTGGTCCGACGAACAGGCAGAGGAACAGCCCGAACACCCAGAACGTGGTGCTGCCTGCCCAAGGGGCTCCGAAGAACACGTAGTCGCCGTTGCCAAGCACCAGGATCACGGTGCCGGCTGCCAGGAGTCCCATGAGGGAAATGACGATGACGGACTTGGGCCCGATCCTGTCGTCCAGGAATCCGCCGATCATGGCGCCAACGGCTGCCACCACGTTGCCGAAAATCGCGAAGAAAATGACTTGTTTGAGCTCGAATCCAAAGGTTCCCGCAGCAATGACCCCGCCGAAGGTGAAGACCGCAGCCAGGCCGTCGCGGAAGATGGCGCTCGCGAGCAGGAAGTAGATGGTGTGCGGGCTGGTCCGGTAGATGGCCCTGATCCGGCGGACCAGCAAACCGTAGGAGGCCAGGAATCCGAGCCGCGATTCCGGTTTCCTGACGGAGAGCTCCGGCACAGCGAAGAGCACAGGCAGCGCGAAGATGAAGAACCAGAGCGCGGAGAAGACGGCCACGAGCCTGATATTCAGGCTGTCCTGGGTGGATGCTCCGAACCACTCGAAAGACGGTTGGACGAAAAGCTGCAGCACCACGAGCAGCGCGACGATGCCGCCCAGGTACCCCATTCCCCAGCCGAAGCCACTCACTTTGCCGATGTTGGCAGGAGTGGAGATCTGGGCCAGCATGGCGTTGTAATTGACGCCCGCGAACTCGAAAAAGATATTGCCGAGCGCAACCAGCGAGACCCCCAGGAGCAGGAACTCGGGTTTGGGGAAGACGAAGAAGCATGAGCCAGTGAGCACGGCCACAATGGCTGTGTTGACACCGAGCCACAGTTTCCTGCGCCCACCGGAGTCGGAACGTTGACCGGTGACGGGTGCCAGGAGCGCAATTGCGACGCCGGCAATCGCCAACGCGGCACCCAAGGTGGCTGACGCGGAGTCTTCCCCGCCAAAGGCCTTGGACGTCAGGTAGACCGTGAACACGAAGGTAGTCATGACGGCGTTGAACGCAGCGGAACCCCAGTCCCAGGATGCCCAGGCAAGGATCTGGCCCTTGTTGGACAGGACAGGCCCCGAAGCGAGCTCGGATGCCGGGTGCGGGGCTTCAGGCGCAGTTGCCATGTTCATGGTTGATAAACTACCTGCACCGAACCCAACGTTTGACCGCCTGCTCCAACTTTTGACAATTCATTCCTGACTTTGCGGAGATTCCAGTGATCACAGTTCTTGCCGTGACCTTTGCAGCGGCAACTGTGGCGCCCTGGATCTTCCGGAAACTCCAGCGGAATGCCTTCTATGTCCTCGCGGCGGTTCCGGCGGCCGCGTTTGTCTGGCTGCTCCTGCAGTACGACCGGGTCTATCCAGGAAAAGGCGGGAATCCCACCGGCGGCTTCATCGAAGAAAACCTCCCGTGGATTCCGAACCTCAAGCTTGACTTCGCCTTCCGCATGGACGTCCTGGCATGGGTGATGTCCTTGCTGGTCCTGGGAGTCGGCTCGCTGGTCCTGGTCTATTGCGCTCGGTACTTCAAGAACAAGGACGCCAACCTCGGCGGGTTCGGAGCCCAGCTTCTCGCCTTCGCGGGGGCGATGTTCGGCCTGGTGACGGCGGACGACCTCCTGATGATGTTCATCTTCTGGGAACTCACCACGGTCCTGTCCTACCTCCTGATCGGCTACGCGCGAACGCGCCTCGCCGCCCGCCGTTCGGCCTTGCAGGCCCTCATGGTCACCACCGCGGGTGGCCTGGCCATGCTCGTCGGCCTCATCATCCTGGGCCAGGCAGCCGGAACATACCGGATTTCGGCGATCATGACACAGGCGGCCACCCTCATCACGGGACCCGCGCAAAGTGCGGTCGCAGCCGCCGTCGTACTCATCCTGGTAGGTGCGATTACCAAATCGGCGCTGGTCCCTTTCCACTTCTGGCTCCCGGGGGCCATGGCCGCTCCCACCCCTGTGAGCGCCTACCTGCACGCGGCGGCCATGGTCAAGGCCGGCATCTACATCGTGGCCCGCCTGGCGCCGGGGTTCAGCGAAAGCCCCTATTGGTTGCCGCTGGTGCTTGGGCTCGGCCTGGCGACGATGCTGGTGGGCGGCTACCGGGCGCTCCGGCAGACCGACATCAAGCTCATCCTTGCGTACGGCACAGTCAGCCAGCTCGGGTTCCTCATGATGGTGGTGGGCCTCGGCCGGCCCGACGCCGCACTCGCCGGTCTCGCGCTTCTGCTGGCGCACGGGCTCTTCAAGGCTTCCTTGTTCCTGGTGGTGGGCATCATCGACCACCAATCCGGCACGCGCGATATCCGCAAACTCTCGGGCGTCTACAAGTCCTCCAGGGCGCTCGCCATCGTGGCGGGGATCGCCGCCGCATCCATGGCCGGCATACCTCCGCTGGCAGGTTTCGTGGCCAAGGAATCCGTGTTGGAAACGTTCGTCCATTACGGCACGGGTCACTCCGGCGCGGGCGCTGCGCCGGAACCGTGGGGGCTTGTCCTGCTCGTCGGCTTGGTGCTGGGGTCCATCCTCACGTTCGCCTACAGCGCCCGCTTCATGTGGGGTGCATTCGCCACCAAGCAGGGCGTCGACCGGACGCCCTTCAAGGCCGTCCAGCCATCGTTCCTCGCGGCGCCCGCCATCCTGAGTTTCCTCACCATCGTGTACGGCCTGTGGCCGGATCCCGTTGACGGGTGGATCCAGCCGTACGCCGCGCTTTTTGCAGCGCCCGACGCCGGAACCGGCGCTCCCAGCGCCAGCCACCTCGCGCTGTGGCACGGACTGACTCCCGCCTTGGGACTGACCGCCCTGACGTTCGCGGCCGGCGTCGTCATGTTCCATGCCCGCAACCTCGTGTCCCGGGCGCAAGGCCGAGTCCCGGACTGGGTGGACGGCGATCGGGCCTACCAGCGCACCATCGGGGCCTTGGACGACGTCGCAGTATGGGTCACCGGCCGCACGCAGCGCGGTTCCCTCTACTTCTACTTGGCGGTCATCCTCACCGTGGCTTTCGCCGTCCCGCTCACGGCGCTCATCGTGGCCAACAAGCCGCTCCCGGGCGGTGTGTTCTTGATCGACCCGAATTCTCCGCTCCAGCTCATTGCCGCGGCAGGAATCGTCGTTGGCGCGCTGGCCGCGGTTCGTGCCAACAAGCGCTTCCTCGCTGTGCTGATGGTGTCCGTCACCGGTTACGGCATAGCCCTGATGTTCGCATTGCAGGGAGCCCCGGACCTCGCCCTGACGCAGATGCTGGTGGAGACCATCATCCTGGTGGCCTTCGTGCTGGCGATGCGCAGCCTCCCTCCGGAACTCCGGGACCGCACTGGCGGCAAATACCGGGTAGTACGCGTCATCATCGGCGTGGCCTTCGCGGTCACCATGATCTTCGTGGCGATCTACGCCATGGGTGCCCGCATTGCCGAGCCTGTGTCCCTCTCCTTCCCGCGGTTGGCCTACGAAGGCGGCGGCGGACTCAACGTGGTCAACGTGACGCTGGTGGACATCCGGGCATGGGACACCTTCGGTGAGATCTCGGTGCTGGCAGTCGCCGCTACCGGCGTCGCGAGCCTGATCTTTGTCCGCAGCAGGGGAGAGCGCCTCGACAAAGCCGCCACGATCCCCGAGGGAACCGTGGGAAGGCGCGCCGCGGCCGGAGGCAGTTCGCGCGACGACGCCTCGCTGGCGCTCGTGCGCAAGTTCGCGGGCTCCCTGACGGACCCTTGGCTCGTGGCCGGCCGAACCCTTGCACCCGAACGGCGTTCCATCATCTTCGAAGTGGTCACGCGGCTGATTTTCCACTCGATGATCGTTTTCTCCGTGTATCTCCTGTTGGCGGGACACAATCTTCCCGGAGGCGGCTTCGCCGGCGGACTCACTGCCGGACTCGCCCTGACGATCCGATACCTGGCCGGCGGACGGTTCGAGCTGCGGGAAGCCGCGCCGATCAGCGCAGGCATGCTCTTGGGAACCGGCCTCGCGACGGCGGCCACCGCGGGATTCGTCCCGCTGCTTCTGGGCGGCCAGGTGTTCCAAAGCGCCATCATCGAGTTCTGGCTACCGCTGTTCGGCGACATCAAGTTCGTGACCTCCACGATCTTCGACATCGGCGTGTACTTGGTGGTTATCGGCCTGGCCCTGGACGTGCTGCGCAGTTTGGGAGCCGAGATCGACGAACACTTCGAAGAGACCTCCAGCGCAGACGCAGACGCAGGGGATCAAGGGGGCATCGGATCCGCCGCCCCCGTCGCGTCGCCGGCAACCACTGGCGAGTCCGCAGCCACCGCGCACGGAAAGGGAATCCCATGAGCGTCAATTTGACCTTGTTGATCGTCATGGGAGTGCTCTACGCCTGTGGGATCTATCTGATCCTGGAACGCAGCCTGACCCGTGTTCTCCTGGGGCTCATGCTCCTGGCCAACGCCACCAACCTGCTCATCCTCGCGACGGGTGGCTATGCCGGACTTGCCCCGCTGTTCAGCAAATCGACGGATCCGCGCGACTACAACGATCCCCTGCCGCAAGCCTTGATTCTCACGTCGATCGTGATTTCCTTCGCGGTGACGGCATTCATGCTCGGCATCATCTACCGGACATGGGCGTTGGCACGGCAAGACGACATCCAGGACGACGCCGAAGACCGGCGCGTCGCGAAGACACCCAGCTTTGACGCCGAGGACGACTCGGTGGTTCCCGAGGAAACATCCGAGTTCCCGGTCACGGCAGTCACCGAAGCAGCCAAGGAAGGAGGCCCCCTGTGAACATCGCCAGCCTGGCGCCGCTCGCCGTCGTACTTCCCATCCTCGGTGCCGCACTCACGTTCGCCCTGAACAGGAACCCGCTGGCCCAACGGGTGGTCAGCATCGGTTTGTTGTCCCTTACCTTGCTCCTGGAATGCTTGGTCCTTGCCTCGGTATGGACCACGGGCACCGCATCCGTCACCCTGGGTGGCTGGCAACCGCCCTTTGGCGTGGTGATGGTGGTGGACCAGTTCTCTTCGCTCATGTTGGTGGTCTCGTCCGTCATCAGCCTCGCGGTGCTGATTTACGCCACCGGCCAGGGCATGGCCGACGGCGACCGCGAGGCACCGGTGTCGATCTTCCACCCGACCTACCTGATCCTGGTGGCCGGTGTCTCCAACGCCTTCCTCACGGGTGACCTCTTCAACCTGTACGTGGGCTTCGAGATCCTGTTGACGGCGAGCTACGTGCTCATGACGTTGGGGGGCACCGGTCCGCGCATCCGCGCAGGGGTCACGTACGTGGTGGTTTCCGTCGTGTCCTCGGTGTTGTTCCTGATCGCCATTGCGATGATCTACGGAGCCACTGGAACCATCACGATGGCGGATCTGGCCATCAAGCTGGCCGGACTGGATCCGGGCACCAGGAACCTGCTCCACGTCATGCTGCTCGTGGCCTTCGGGATCAAGGCCGCCGTTTTCCCGCTGTCCTTCTGGTTGCCTGACTCGTATCCGACCGCGCCGGCACCGGTCACCGCCGTGTTCGCTGGCCTGCTCACCAAGGTGGGCGTGTATGCCATGGTCCGGACGGAAACCCTGCTCTTCCCTGGTGACACCTTGAATACCCCGTTGATGGTGGTAGCGCTCCTGACCATGCTGGTGGGCATCCTCGGCGCCATAGCCCAGAGCGACATCAAACGATTACTCTCCTTCACCCTGGTCAGCCACATCGGCTACATGGTGTTTGGGCTTGCCATGTCTTCCGTTGCCGGGCTTGCGGCAGCCGTCTTCTACGTGGCCCACCACATCACGGTCCAAACGAGCCTGTTCCTGGTCACGGGTTTGATCGAACGCCGGGGCGGCAGCTCATCCATGGACAGGCTGGGTGGGCTTGCCAAGCTCTCTCCGCTCCTGGCGCTGCTGTTCTTCATTCCAGCGATGAACCTCGCGGGAATTCCACCCTTCTCCGGGTTCCTGGGGAAGCTTGGACTCCTGCAGGCTGGGATCGCCCTGGGGACACCCTTGTCCATGACCTTGGTGGTGGGCGGAGTGGTCACGAGCCTCTTGACCTTGTTGGCGATCGCCCGCGTCTGGAACCGCGCATTCTGGCGGAAACCCGAGGACGCTGAGTACCCGGCCCCCGTCCTGAAAGACTCTGCGGCCGTCGGGCTGCTTCCACGGACCATGGTGGGGCCGACCGCCGCGCTGGTGGTCTTTGGCGTGGCCCTGACCGTCTTTGCGGGTCCGCTCTTCCAATTGGCCGGAAACTCTGCGACACAGATGCTGGACCGTACGGCGTACATCCATTCCGTGCTCGGCGGGAATGCGAAAGTTCCGGACATCGCTGGGCCGGATGCGTCGATCCCACCGCAGGGAGGTGGAAAGTGAGCCGCAAGCGGATCTCGTTCCGCACCGAGTTGCCCCTGCTGGTCTGGCTGGTGGTCGTCTGGGGTGCGCTCTGGCGGGACTTCAGCCCCGGCAATCTTGTGTTCGGTGCGCTGATCGCCGTGGTGGTAGCCAGGGTCTTCTACTTGCCTCCCGTGGAGCTCAGCGGGCGTTTCAACGTGCTGCGGGCCATTCCTTTCGTCGTGGTGTTCCTCGGCAAAGTGGTGGCCGCGAGCTTCCAGGTCATGTACCTGGCGGTCTTCCGGGGTCCTTCGGTAACCAACGCAGTGGTTGCCGTTCCCCTGCGCAGCCGTTCCGACCTTATGGTGACGGCCACAGGGCATGTGATTTCGCTGATTCCGGGTTCCTTGGTGGTGGAGGTGGATCGCTCGACGTCCACGCTCTATATCCATGGGCTCAATGTCCGCAACGTTGTGGACACCGCCAGGCTGCGCAAGGAAGTCCAGGACACGGAAGCCTCGCTGATCCGGATCATGGGTACCCGGGCCGAAATGGACGCACTCCAGGCCGAAGGCCGGCCTGCAACGAGGGGAGCTGCCTCATGAAGGACATCGTGCTGATCGTCACGGCGGTGATTCTTAGCCTCGCGGCGGCGGGCGCAATCTACAGGATCGCCGTCGGGCCTTCGCTGCTGGACCGGGTGCTCGCCTCGGACGTGCTGCTCGCCATATTGGGCGCAGCGCTGGCCATCGACATGGCCGTCAACAGGCACCTCAACAACCTGGTGCTCCTCGTCGCCCTGACGCTGATCGGCTTCGTCGGATCGGTGACGGTGGCCCGCTTCGTGGCCGACAGGAGAGGGCAAGTCAATGACTCCTAACGCCACCGGAGCGGACGCCGTCATCGATGTGGTCACCGCAGTGCTGCTGATTGTCGGTGCGCTGATGTCATTGGGAGCGGCAGTCGGCCTGTTGCGCTTCCCGGACCTGATGAGCCGCATGCACGCAGCCACCAAGCCCCAAGTGCTCGGGTTGTTCCTTGTCTTGGCGGCCATCGGGCTGCAGATGCGCGAATGGTGGGTGTGGCCGATCCTGGCCGTCGCCTGGATCTTCCAACTGCTGACCGTGCCCGTGTCCGCACACATGGTGGGCCGCGCAGGCTACCGGACCAAACACCTCCACCCCGAGCTGCTGAGCATCGACGAACTCGAGGCTGTGGTGGTGCGGGCAGCCGGTCAACGGGCAGCGGAGAAAGCCCAGGAAGCGGCTTCGGAAATGCGCCACACCGGGAGCACGCGCGACGGAGGGAGCGCCCGGGAAAGCGGCAACGCCCGCGACGCCCGGGATAGCGGGAGCGCGGGCGCTAACGACGGGCCGTCCGCTTAGACGACGTCCTGTGTCTTTTCGAAGTGCGAGATGGCGCGCTTCGTACCCCGCCCCGCTACAACCTGGATGACGGCGCTGACAGCGGCGGAAATCAGGGCGAAGGTCAGGGCGGAACGCAGGCTCGCTTCCATGTCGTCGTTGCCCTTGGGTGGCTTGTTGCCTGTGGTTTTTTCCCACAGGGCGTTGACGAGCTTGGTGCCGGCGAAGCCTGCGCCGATGCTTACGCCGGTACCGAGCAGTTTGAAGAAGAAGTTCATTCCGGGACTCCTTGCGGGAGGAAACAGGACCGTCCCCAGCCTAACCCCACTTCAGGGCAGTTCCGGAGCACCGGATGGCGGCTGGTGCCTCAGCCGGAAGAACTCCTGCAGGGCCCCCGGCTTTGGACGCACGGGAACGATGTCCCGGCTCTCCCCCAGCACCGCTTCCATCGTGCCGAGGGCGAGGAGCTCATCCAGCAGAGCCAAGGTGGGCGGCATGAGCTTGAGCGTTCCGGCGGCTTCGGCATCAAGGATTGCGCGGACCGGCATCCACAGGGAGGATGACGCTTCCGTGGTCTGGTGCCTTGGCTCGGCACCGGAAACCGGGCAGGCCAGGTAGAAGTAGGTGTCGAAGCGCTTGGGCTGGTCTGCCGGGGTGACCCAGTTGGCCCACGGACGGAGGGTGGCGGCGTCGAGCTTCACCCCGGCCTCTTCGAAAACCTCGCGCTGTGCGGCCGCCAGTACGCGGCCGGCGTTGAAGCGGGCGGAAGAGGGCTCGACGGCGATGCTGCTCCGGTGCCACGCGGCGGCGTGCCGCTCCACGACGTCGTCCGCGAAGTCCCAGCCGGAGCTGTCCGCATGGTCCACCCGCCCGCCGGGGAAAACGACCATTCCCGCGGCAAAGTCCATCGTGGTCACCCGGTGCTGGACGAACACTTCCAAAGCGCACGCCGCATCTTGAGAGCCCTCCGGAACCGCGGCGTCGCGGACCAGGATCACGCTCGCGGCGAGTCTCGGTTCGGCCGTGCTGTTCGCTTCGTCAATCCCTGCCAAGACCGCTCCTTTGCCTGCGCTTCTGCGTCACATTCTGCTGGATCATTCTCCCAGTTTCCGCGGCCGCCCGCGTCATTCCGGGCCGGACTGCGCCCAACCCGCGAGTGATCCAGCAGAATCCGTCGATTCGCGTTCCGGCACAGCGCCCGCAACCGAGTCAAGGTGTAAACTGAACCACGCCCAAAAGGGCGGATTGATAACGACAGGGGAGCGCCGCCGTCGGGCTCGCAGCAATGCGGTACGGAGGACGGGCGCTGAGAGTGCGGACAGCCGCAGACCCTCGAACCTGATCCGGCTAGTACCGGCGCAAGGGAGTCGAGTTCTCATAGTGTCCGGAACCGGCACGGCGGAAGCCGCCCGCAGGAAACCGGAAACACTTTCCCCTCCTGTTCCTCAGGAGGACAAAATGACTGGTATTTCTGCAAGGCCGGGCCTCACCAAGCCTGCCTACAATTGGCGCGTCGTGGACATTGTCGTGGCGGCGCTGATCTCCATCGCCGGTGGCGTGATCTTCTGGGCATGGGACCAGATGGCTCTGGTTGCCACGCCTATGTCCGCCGGCTACCCGCCCCTGAGCGGCCTGATCGCCGGCGGGTGGATGATTCCGGCAGTCTTGGGCATGCTCATCGTGCGCAAGCCCGGTGCTGCAATTTTCTGCGAGACGGTGGCTGCCACCAGTGAGCTCATCATGGGTTCGCAGTACGGCACCACGGTACTGATCTCGGGCCTGCTCCAGGGCCTTGGCGCGGAACTCATCTTCCTGGCCTTCATGTACAAGAAGTTCAACCTGCCGGTGTCACTGCTGGCCGGTGCCGGCGCGGGCCTGTTCTGCGGCCTCAACGATTCCTTCCTGCCGTGGGGCTGGAACATCGCCTTCGAACCGGTCGACAAGCTCGCGTACATCGTGTTCTGCACGATTTCCGGTGCCGTTATTGCCGGAGCTTTGTCCTGGGTCGCGACACGCGGCCTGGCCAAGACGGGTGTCCTGAGTGCGTTCGCGTCCCGCAAGGCCGCTTCGGAGCCCGTCTTTTCCTGATGCCCAGTCCTGATTCCGGCACCTCTGCAGCGGTGCGACCCGCCGCCATCTCCGCGCAAGGTTGGGGCTGGCGGCACGCCGGCCGCACCACGCAGGCCATCCATGCCCTCGACCTGGACATCCGCCCGGGCGAGCGCGTGCTCCTGCTCGGCCCCTCGGGCGCGGGCAAGTCGACGCTCCTGCATGCACTGGCCGGTGTGCTGGGCGAGGAAGGGGACGACGCCGACGAGACCGGCTCGTTGCTGGTGGACGGTGTGTCGCCGAGGGCCCAGCGGGGCCGTGCCGGACTCATGCAGCAGGACCCGGAAACCCAGGTGGTGCTTTCCCGGTTGGGCGACGACGTCGCGTTCGGTGCCGAGAACCTTTGCGTGCCCCGGGAAGAGATCTGGAAGCGCGTCGGTGAAGCGCTCGACGACGTCGGGCTGCGGAATAGTGCGAGCGGCAACTTTGCGCTCGACCACCCGACGTCGGCCCTCTCCGGCGGGCAGAAACAGCGCCTTGCGCTGGCCGGCATCTTGGCGATGCGGCCGGGCTTGATCCTGCTGGACGAGCCGACCGCCAACCTGGACCCCGCCGGCGTGCTGGAGGTCCGTGACGCCGTGGGCCGCTGCCTCGACAAGACCGGCGCCACGTTGGTGGTGGTGGAGCACAGGGTCTCCGTCTGGAAAGACCTCGTGGACCGGATCGTGGTGCTCCAGCCGGGCAGTTCCTCCTCTGCGGGGGGCTCGACGCCGGCGGTTCTCCTGGACGGCGATCCCGAGACGGTGTTGGTTCAGGCGAGGGACATGCTCATTGCTGCGGGCGTCTGGGTGCCCGGGTACGTCCCGGCCACCAGGCCACGTTCGGGTACAGCGGCCGGCTTCGAGGCGGGGAGCTCCGGGGCGTCGGGTGGGGAGTTGCTCCTCGCCTCCCGGGAGCTCGCAGTGTCCCGTGAACGGTCGCGGCGCCGGGGTTTCACGACGATCCCGCCGCTTCCCGTGCAGTCCGGTCTCGACGCCGAGGTGCTCGCCGGGCAGGCACTGACCATCACGGGCCCCAACGGCGCGGGAAAATCCACCTTCGCTTTGACCCTCGCGGGGCTGCTGGCGCCGGTGTCCGGCGCGGTGACTGCCGCCGTCGGGCTCAGCGACGGCGCCGGCACGGACCCGTTCAAGTGGAAGGCCCAGCAGTTGATCTCGCGCATCGGGACGGTCTTCCAGGAGCCGGAGCACCAGTTTGTCACCGGCCGCGTGCTCGACGAGCTCATGTTCGGCCCCAAGCACCTTGGCCACGGCGAGGAGCGGGTGGACGAATTGCTGGAGCGTCTGCGCCTTCGGCATCTGGTGGACGCCAATCCGTACACGCTCTCCGGGGGCGAAAAGCGCCGGCTGTCAGTGGCCACGGTGCTCGCCGCGCACCCCCGGGTCCTGGTGCTGGACGAGCCCACCTTTGGCCAGGACGCGAACACGTGGGCTGAGCTTGCCTCGTTCCTGTCCGAACTGCTCGATGCAGGAACCTCCGTTGTGTCGGTGACTCACGATCGGGAATTCAGCTCCGTCCTGGGTGGCACCGAGATGCGGCTCGAGCCTGTGCTCCAGGGCGGGGCCCGGCAGGAAGCAGGTGCGGCATGAGGGAAGCCTTGACCCTGCGCGGCAACAATGCCCTCCTGACACGCGCCAATCCGTTGGCCAAGTTCGTGTCGGTCTTCCTGATCACCCTGGTGCTGGCGTTGTCCATCGACCTGGTGTCGGCTTCGACGGCGCTCTTGGGCGAACTGGCGTTGTTCCCGCTCGCGGGCCTTACCGTGCGTTTGCTCTGGCAGCGTGGCTGGCCGTTGATCATCGCGGCGGTGCTGGGCGGCTGGAGCACAGCGATCCTCTCGGCTGGCAGCGGCAGGACACTGCTCGACGTCGGGATCTGGTCAATCAGCGAAGGCTCGCTCCAGCTGGGAGTCGGCTTCATGCTGCGCGGCCTTGCCATAGCGCTTCCGGCCATCCTCCTGATGAGTTGCACCGACCCCACCGATCTTGCCGATGCGCTGGCGCAGAAGGCGAAACTGCCGCATCGATTTGTCCTGGGAACCTTGGCCGCGCTGCGGCTCGTGGGGCTCATGGCGGAGGAGTGGCAGACCATCGGCATGGCCCGGCGCGCGCGGGGTGTCGGCTCGCACGGGAGCCCGCCGCAACGGGTCAAGGCCATGCTCGGCCAAAGCTTCGGGCTGCTGGTCCAGGCGATCCGTCGGGCGTCCCGCTTGGCCGTGACCATGGAGGCGCGGGGCTTCGGCGGCGGACAGCGGACCTGGGCCCGCGAATCAAGCTACAGCCGCCTGGACGTCTGGGTTCTGGCCGGCGGGGTGGTCATCGCAGCCGCAGCCGTGCTCGCGGCCCAATGGGCAGGGACGTGGCACTTCGTCTGGCTGAAGCAACCCAACTAGCTCGCATTTGTTGTCGTTTTGGCGCCTCATAACGACAACAACTGTTAGTCAGTTGGGTGCGCCAGATCCAATCCGGCCGCACGGTAACGCCGCCCGGATGCTGCCCCGTGGGGGCGGTCCCGTCTGCAGGGCCCCCGAAATGGGTCTTCCCCCAGCCAAGAAAGCCGCCGACGCCGGATGTTCCGCGGGTGCAAGCGACCAGCACGAGGCGGGCGCGAACCTGTCAACCCCCGGCGCTTCCGGTGCCTTGGAATCCGGCGGGGAATTTTGTTGACCCCCAGGTTCGTTGTAGTTGGCGAGTGACCAACTTCAGAGCGTGAATATCGCACGAGGCGACTATTGATCGGCGGAATCGGCGTGTTGCGTCACAAAATCTCCCATGAATACGCCGTCCGTGATATTTATTGATCATGACTCAACCGACTGCCGAACATGTAGGTCTCCTTCTTCGTGAAGCCCGCGGCGAAAAGGGTTGGACGCAGGGACAGCTCGCCTCGGAACTGGGCACCAGCCAAAGCGCCATTGCCCGGATGGAACAGGGCAAGCAGAATCTCAGCCTCCGCATGATTGAGCGCCTTGAGTCGATCTTCGGGCGAACCATCGTCAAGGTCGGAAAACGGCAGATGACCCACCTGCGCGTGGAAGGCGGACGCACGCTCTCGGGCTCGGTGGACGTCAACAGCAGCAAGAATGCCGGCGTCGCACTGCTTTGCGCGAGCCTCATCAACCGCGGCACCACCACCTTGCGCCGGCTTGCCCGGATCGAAGAAGTCAACCGGATCGTCGAGGTCTTGACCTCCATCGGCGTCGAATGCACCTGGCTGAACGGCAACGATCTGCGCATCCGCCGCCCCGAAACCCTGGACCTCGCCTCCATGGACGTGGAAGCCGCACGCCGAACCCGCAGCGTCATCATGCTGCTCGGCCCGCTCCTCGATGAGGCTGCCTCATACCAACTGCCCTACGCCGGCGGTTGCGATCTCGGGACCCGGACCGTGGAACCGCACATGCAGGCGCTGCGGCAGTTCGGGCTCTCGGTGGAGGCCAAGTCCGGCTTCTATTCCGTGCAGGCCCCGCCGGCCGACGGCGACAACCGCACCTTCGTGCTTACGGAGCGCGGAGACACCGTGACCGAGAACGCCATCATGGCCGCCGCGCACCGCAGCGGTACCACCGTGATCCGCAACGCCAGCCCCAATTACATGGTGCAGGACCTCTGTTTCTACCTGCAGAGGCTCGGCGTGGTGATCGACGGCATCGGGACAACCACCCTCAAGATCACGGGCCGTCCGGCGATCGACGTCGACATCGAGTACTTCCCGTCGGAAGACCCCATTGAAGCCATGAGCCTGATCACCGCGGGCATCGTGACCAACTCGGAAGTCACCATCTGCCGGGTCCCCATCGAGTTCATGGAGATCGAACTGGCCACGCTTGAGCAGATGGGCCAGCAACTCGACATCTCGGGGGAGTATTTCGCGCGCAACGGGCGGACGCGCTTGGTTGATGTCACCACCAAGCCATCGCGATTGCGTGCGCCGGAGGACAAGATCCACCCCATGCCGTTCCCCGGGCTCAACATCGACAACTTGCCGTTCTTCGCGGTCATCGCCGGCAATGCCGAGGGCCAGACCATGATCCATGACTGGGTCTACGAGAACCGGGCGATCTACTTGACCGAGCTCAACAAACTCGGCGCCCAGGTCCAACTCCTCGATCCGCACCGCATCTATGTCAATGGCCCCACGAAGTGGCGTGGTGCCGAAGTCGGATGCCCTCCGGCCCTCCGGCCCGCAGCTTGCCTGCTGTTGGCCATGCTGGCGGCCCGCGGCACGTCCGAGTTGCGCAACATCTACGTGATTGAGCGCGGCTACGAGGACCTAGCCGAGCGGCTCAACACCATCGGCGCGAAGATCGAGTACTTCCAGGACTGACGGCGTCGGATTCTGCACGATCATGTGGTCCAGCAGAATCCTTCAGCGGCGCCCCCAAAATCTCGATCTGTCTCCGCAAGGCTGCCATGGCGCACAATTGTTCCGTGCGCACTTTTGGTGTGGAAGAGGAATTGCTGATCGTCGATCCCGTGACCGGCGAGCCGCTCGCGCTTGCCGACGCGCTCCTCGCTGGCGCTGCCCAGGACGGCCCCGCCCATGACGGCCCCGAACCCGGACCCACCCTTGACGAGGTCGACGGCCCCGATACCGGCCTAAGCCACGAACTCAAGCTTGAGCAGATCGAAACCCAGACCCGGCCATGCCGTAGCTATGCCGAGCTCTTACACCAGATCCGCAGGGGCAGGGGCCTCGCGAGTCACGCCGCACGGCGCCACGGCGCGCGGATCGCCGCGTTGGCCACGTCGCCCGTGGACGCCGCGTTGCACACCACTCCGGATCCCCGGTATGCCATCATGCTCGAACGCTTCGGCATCACCGCACACGAACAGCTCACGTGCGGATTCCACGTCCACACCTCGATCGAGTCCCCCGAGGAAGGCGTGATGGTCCTGGACCGCATCCGGGACAAGCTCGCCGTCTTCACCGCGATGAGCGCCAACTCTCCCTACTGGCGGGGGCTGGCCACGGGCTTTGAAAGCTATCGGACGCAAGCATGGAACCGCTGGCCTTCGTCGGGGCCGTCGGCCATCTTCGGATCCCTCGCCTCCTACCGGCGGGTTGTCCGGAGGCTCATCGAAACGGGAGTGTTGCTGGACGAGGGGATGGTTTACTTCGACGCCAGGCTCTCCCGGCACGTTCCCACGGTGGAGGTCCGGGTGGCCGATGTCTGCCTCCGGGCCGAGGATGCGGCGCTCATCGCCGTCCTTGTCAGGGCCCTGGTTGAGACGTCTGTTCGTGAATACCATGCCGGAATAGAGCCCGCGGCCGTGCCCACGGCGCTTCTGCGGATGGCGTCCTGGCAGGCAAGCAACTTCGGCCTGCGCACCGAGCTGCTGGACTTCGGGACCTTCCGCCCGGAGCCCGCCGCGGACGTTGTCTGGTCCTTGGTGGAGTATCTGGAACCTGTGCTCGCCGAACAGGGCGAATTCGACTTGGTCCAGACCGGCGTGGCAGCCATCCTGGGCCGTGGCAATGGCGCTATCGAACAGCGTGGTGTTGCCGAGCGCTGGAGCGGCATCAACGGGGGCGCGCCCGACGCCGCCGGGCTGGCCGCCGTCGTCGAGCACGCTGTTCAGATCACGATGCGCTCAGAGCGGGACGAGAGCGACACCAAGCCGCAACCCGTCCTCACCTGGGTGCGCCAAGACTGGCGCGAAGCGCCGGGCTAACCCGCTGCCAGGCTAGACCTGCTTGAGGGCCCGCTCGAGGTCCCCGATGAGGTCGTCCACATCCTCCAACCCCACCGAAAGCCGCACGACGCCGTCGCTCAGGCCAATGGCTGCGCGGCCTTCCGGACCCATGGCGCGATGCGTGGTGGTGGCGGGGTGCGTGATGAGGGACTTGGAGTCGCCCAGGTTGTTCGAGATGTCGATGACGGCGAGCCCGTCCAGCAGCGCGAAGGCGGCCTCCTTCGCTGATCGCCCCGCGGAGGGGAGCAGCTCGAAAGTGAGCACGGTTCCGCCGGCCTTCATTTGCTTCGCGGCGAGCTCGTGCTGCGGGTGGGACTTCAGAAGCGGGTACTTGACCCAGCTGATGGCCGGTTGTGCCTCAAGCCATTCGGCGATCCGCAACGCAGATGCCGAGGAGTGGTTGACGCGCAGGGCCATCGTCTCCAGGCCTTTGGTCAGGACCCAGGCGTTGAACGCGGAAAGGGACGGCCCGGTGTGCCGCATGAGTTGCTTGACCGGCCCGTCGATGAACTCCTTGGTGCCCAGGATCGCGCCGCCCAGGACCCGTCCTTGGCCGTCGATGTGCTTGGTGCCGGAATAGACAATCACGTCTGCGCCGAGATCGCCGCAGCGCTGCAGCAAAGGGGTGGCGAAGACGTTGTCGACGACGACCGTGGCGCCCGCCGCATGGGCAAGCTCGCTCACCGCGGCAATGTCCACGATTTCCTGCATGGGGTTCGACGGCGACTCGAAGAACACCGCCGTTGTCGGCTCGGACAACGCAGCACGCCATTGGTCGAGGTCAGGCCCGTCGACGAAGACGGTCTCGACCCCCCAGCGCGGCAGGATCTCGTTGAGGATCACGAAGCAGGAACCGAAGAGCGAGCGGGCGGCAACCACGCGGTCACCGGCCGCCAGCAACGCACCGAGGGCGGTGAAGACAGCGGACATGCCCGACGCCGTCGCGAAGCACGCTTCGGTGCCCTCAAGCAGGCGGAGTCGCTCCTGGAAGGTGGCGACCGAAGGGTTGCCGTAACGGGAGTAGACGAAGCGTTCGTCCTCGCCCGTGAAGGCGCGCTCGGCAGCCGCGGCGGACTCGTAGACGAAACCGGAGTTCAGGAAGACGGCTTCGGACGTTTCCTGGAAGTTGGTACGGTCAAGACCGCCGCGGACTGCCTGGGTATCAGGGCTCCAGCTGGCGGCGTCAGGATTGAAAGTCACTTAGATATTCCCCAGGTTCGTCGGAAGTCCACGGTTTTTCCAGCCATTCACGGTTCGCTCGCCGTAGCGGTCAGGTTCGCCCTCAAAGCCCTCGAGGACGTTGTAGGCGGTGTATCCGGCCTGGGTTGCGGCGATCGCGGCCGCGATGGAGCGCTGGCCGGAGCGGCAGAGGAAGACCAGTTCCGTACCGTCCGCCTCGGGAGCCTGTTGCGTCAGCTGTTCGATGAAACGGGTGTTGGGGATGCCGCCGGCGAGGTTCCACTGGATGAACAAGGGATCGTTTTCGGTGGCTTTGGTGTCCGGGATCCCGATGTGTGCCCACTCGCCTTCGGTGCGGACGTCCACCAAGATGGCGCCCTGCTCGAGCTTGGCCCAGGCGTCGTGCGGGCTGAGGTCGCCTGCGTAGCTCATGCGTGGCCCTCGCCGTCGAACTCTTCATCAAGCTGATCCACCGCATTGGCGACGGCGGCATCCGCGCTCGCGATCGCCGCGGGCAGGACGATGGCTTGTGCCACAATCACGTCCTTGCCGTTGAAAGTCGCGGCCGGGCTGCCGTGCAACACGTATCCCTCCGCAAGGGCGGTGGAGATCCGCTCGCAGAATTCCTTGGTGTCAGGGCCCGTGATGAGACGGTAGGAGAGTTTTTCCTCGGTTGGTTCAGGCATTGGTGCTCCTCAGTCACGCTTGCAGTTCGAAAGTGTCGATACGCCGAGTAGTCACCTGAGGCACCCCGCCGGAGAGAGGGTTGCCGACCAGCAAGTCAGGGCTTCGCGCTGGTGCTCATTACTCAAGAAGAAAATAACACCCACGACGGCGGCCCGCATCACCGGCCGTCGTCATGTTCCGTAACCGGGAGGCGGCCGGTGGGGAGCCGGTGGGTGGGGCCACGCTGGTGCGGACCCTAGGCCTCGGTTTCATTCGGTAACGGTTCCAGGCTTGCCTGGACCCGGGGTGAAACGGCATCAAAGCGCGATGCTACTCCTGTGGGGGAGTGATGAAACGTGGAACCTTGATGCTTCCGGATTTCCAGCAACTCGTGCACGGATATCCCGGTGGCCGTGGCGAGTGCGTGCAGCGAGAGGCTGTTGTGATGAGCCAGGGCAAAAACCACGCCAGACAGCGCTTCGAAACCTTCTGTCTCGTAGATTTCCTTTATCAAGTTGGACATGCCGTTCGCATCATCGATTGATCCCGCTGACGCACCGGTTGCCATGGCCGTCAGCGACCATGCAGCAGAGTCGGGGCTGATGTAGATGCTCATGTCGATACCCTACGGACTCAGGCCCACTTGGGGAATGGGCGATACGTTTGTCTTTATGGCAGCACTCACCGACCTTGACCGCCAGCTCCTCTCCGCCCTCAGGGAGGACGGCAGGGCATCTGTCGCGAGCCTCGCGCGCCAACTGGGCGTCGCCAGGGCCACTGTGAACAGCCGGCTCGAGCGCCTGGTTTCCTCCGGAACCATCGTTGGTTTCACCGCGAGGGTGCGTGACGAAGTCGATCCACTTGCGATCCGGGCTATTGCGCTCATTGCCGTGGAAGGAAGGTCGGCCGACAGGGTCATTCGCCAGCTGAGGGGGCTCCCCGAGATTTGGGCACTGCACACCACGAATGGCGGCTGGGACCTCGTGGCTGAGCTGCGCACGGAGAGCCTCAGCGACTTTGACCAAGTGCTGGGCAGGATCCGCGGGATCGAGGGGATCGTCAATAGCGAGACAAGCCTGCTGCTCAGCTCGGTCCTGCGGTAGCCGCTTGCTTGGCGGCGACAAACCTCATGAGCATTATGTTCGAAACGACTCGTCATTTTGTGCATGTTTTCAATGAAAAGTACATACTTTGGCAATTGCGGATGCATATCGCCGCTCCGTAGCCTCGTAGCAACAATGCTTATGAGGGAAAGGAGCGCACATGACGCGCTTTGTCGATGTCCGCAATATGGTCCGCTGGACGGCCGGGCGAGGCCCGGAAACCATCATTTCGGAGATGATTCAGTACTTGGAAGACGACTTCCGGCGATGGGAATCTTTTGACAAGACCCCGCGGGTGGCGAGTCACACCCCGTTTGGCGTCATCGAGCTGATGCCCACCAGTGACCAGGAAACATACGGCTTCAAGTACGTCAATGGACACCCCTCGAATCCAGCGCGCGGCTTCCAGACTGTGACAGCCTTCGGTGTCCTGTCCGATGTCCATAACGGCTACCCGACGTTCCTCGCGGAGATGACAGTGCTGACAGCGCTGCGGACGGCGGCCACGTCCGGCATGGTCGCTAAGAAACTTGCGCGCCCCGATGCACGGGTCATGGCGATGATCGGAACCGGAACCCAGTCGGAGTTCCAAGCGCTGGCCTTCCGGGCAGCCTTGGGCATCAACACTGTCAGGATCTGGGACACTGATCCGGCTGCGATGGAGAAGTTCGCCAGGAACATGGCTCCCCTCGGCTTCGACATCACCATCGCGGGCTCGGCGGCCCACGCAGTGGAAGACGCCGACGTCATCACCACGTGCACCGCGGACAAGGCCAACGCCACCATCCTGACTGCAGACCAGGTTTCTCCGGGCGTTCACATCAACGCGATCGGCGGCGATTGCCCAGGAAAGACCGAACTCGACGCTGCCATCCTGGACCTCGGCGACGTCTTTGTGGAATACGATCCCCAGACGCGGATTGAAGGCGAGATCCAGCAAATGTCCGCCGATTTTCCCGTCACCGAGTTCTGGCAAGTCCTTGGCGGTCATGCGCCGGGCCGGACCTCCAGGCACCAGATCACGGTATTCGATTCCGTGGGCTTCGCGATCGAGGACTTTTCCGCCTTGCGGTATCTCCGCGACGCCGTCGAGGGTTCGGAATTCTTCGAGGAGATCGACCTCGTCGCGAACCCCGACGACCCCAAGGACCTCTTCGGCTTGGTGCGCGCGCTTTCTCCGGTCGGATCCTGAGAAGCCCAACTGACTCGCATTTGTTGTCGTTTAGGGCGCTCTAAACGACAACAACTGCGAGTCAGTTGGGGAGGGAGAAGCCTGGTGCGCCGGCCCCAGAACCGGCGCACCAGACGTTTTTCCCGGCCAGACTGCCAGCCCGCCGGCCCGGGCTATTCCGCCGCCAGTCGCAGGATCAGCTCAGCATGCCCGGGGAACCTCATGACGAGCGACTCGATGTCCCGTGCCGTTGGTTTCGCGGAGTCAGACCTCTCGTATCCGGGTGAGAGGCTGCAGCTGACCAAGGCGAACCCTGGACCGGCCAACTCGGCACCGAACCAGGTGGAGCCCGGGGCAACTCCTTGCAGCGTCTCGCCTGCCTCCGGATCCGGCCCTAACACGGTCTCGGTATAGCCAAAGTCCTGGTGTCCAAGCTCCCGGGAGAAGACGTGCAGCCTGATGGGCGTCCCCACATGGAAGAACCACAATTCGTCCTGCTTCAGGGCGTGCAACTGGAGGACTTCTCCTGATTGCAGCAAGTACCAGTTGGAACTGTAGAGCGGATGATCGACGCCGAAGCGCGGAGGCAGCGCCGATCCCGCGATGTCCTCGTTGCTCACGAGCGCCGGCGCGAACCAGCCGCCCACGAGAGCGGGGGACATGTCCAGCCGTTTGATCCAGTCTTCCGCGGCGGCAGTCACGTGACCGGATCCTTCAGTGAGAAGCAGGCCGGGAGGCCGATGGTCTTGTCGGGATCCTGGGGTCCGGGCGTGGGAAAACCGTGATTGAAATTCCAGGACGAAGAAACTGCACTCATCATGATGCCCTCCATCAACAGTGCTGATTCCACGGCACCGTGAAACCAGGTGCCCGCCGGGCCGAGAGCCAGATCACCCTTCCCCAGCTGAGTTCACGGGACTAGTTAACTACTGCCGCCATGGCGGCACAATAGAGTTCGCCACGCTAAATTTTCCGGCCCGTGGACGGCGCAGTCGCTCCCGACGCCCGCGCCGCCGCCTTGAGAGTCACAGCCGACGGCTGAGATAGCCGCGGCGAGCACGCCGCGGCTATTGACGGTCTCCCGGTTCCGGCGGGGGCCCGGGCGGCCGATGCGGCGGTGGCGGGCCGGGATGCGGGGGCCGGGGCACATGTTTGTGCAAATGTGGCGGATGCGGGGGATGTGGCCCGCCCTGCGGGGGTGGCGGGCCGCCGTGCGGCGGATTTGGCCCCCCATGCGCCATCGGGAGAGGCTGGTCCGGTGCGTTCTCGCCGGAGACGGTCTCCACAGGCGCGAGCCCGGTATCCTCGGTATCGTTTGCCGCGGCGGCATCATTGGATTCCTCGGCCACGAGCCCGTAATAGCTGTAAAGTTCCTGTTCCTGCGTCTCCGTGATCACGCCGCGTTCACTCTCGATGCGCGGGCCGTTCTTCACTTTGTCCTTGGCGAAAGCCACCTTGATCACCGAACCATCCAGGCTGGCTCCGGAGAGCGGGGCGAAAGATTCGGCCATGCCGAACAAACCGGTCCGCACGGTGACAAAAACGGGATCCCCGGAATCGCCACTGGTGAAGACCTGCTCAACTGAGCCGATTTTCTCCCCGGCGGAGTCCACCACAATCCCTCCGTTGAGGACGATGTTGTCGATGTCCTGCAGACTGAGCATGCGGCGGATCCTTCGTGTATTTGGCCCCGACTATACGGACCGGGCTGTTCTACATTCTGTCTTGATTCTTCACGCCGGGCGACACGGCTACTGCCGAAGACGCTCACTGGCCGGTGGCTGCCAGGACCGCCACTGCCGCGAGCACCGTCAGGGGCGCGACAATCAGTCCGAAGAGCGCATAGCCCTTCCACGTGATCAGGACATTCATGCGGACGAGCCGGTCGTGCCAGAGCAATGTGGCCAGGGAGGCCCAAGGGGTGATGATCGGTCCGGCATTGACTCCGATCAGCAAGGCCGCCATCCGCGCAGGCGTCCCCGCCAGCGGTTCTGCCAGCAGGTAGGCAGGCAAATTGTTGAGGACATTGGAACCGGCGGCGCCCGTCACGGCAAGCCGAACCAGGTCCATGAAGCCTTGGCCTTGTCCGGCCAACTGGCTCAGCAACACGGGAGCCCCCAGATGCCTGGCGGCTTCCATCACCAGGAAAAGTCCGGAAGCGAACAGCAGCAAGGACCATGGAATCAGCGTCACCTTAAGGGCCCGCGGACTCCGGAGCGCGAACACCACCCCCAGTACAACAGCCCCGGCCAGGGCCGGGATCCATACCGGGACCCCGGACACCAACGCAGGCAGAAGCAACGCCAGCACCAAGGCGCTGAACCCGAGCAGTACCCGGTCCGCGGCAGGCCTGGTTTCAGCCCCGGCCGGCTGATCCGGCCTGATCCGCACCACCGGGATCCGTGAATAGCGGTTGCGCAGATCCCGCCGGAAGACGATACCGATGAAGAGCAACGGCACGACGACGGCGGCAAGGGCGGGTGCCCACATGAGGCCGGCGAAGCCGCCCGGAGTAATGCCGCCAAGGCTGTGCTGGGCGAGAAGGTTGGTCAGGTTGGAAATGGGCAGCAGCAGGCTTGCCGTGTTGGCCAGCCACACCGTGGTCAGGGCGAAAGGCAGGGCCGGCAGCCCGGCTTGCCGCGTCACACTGACCACCACGGGTGTCAGGAGCACTGCTGTTGTATCCAAAGACAGGAAGACGGTGCTCAGCGTCGCGAAGACTGCCAGGAACAGCCACAAGAGAATGCTGTATCCGCGGCCCCAATAACGGAGCCGTCGGGCTGTCCAAAGGAAGACTCCGGCCTCACTGCACAGCTCAGTCACAACCGTCATCGCCACGACGAACAGCAGAATCGGAGCCACCCGATCCACGAGTGCCATGAGGTCCGTGAAAGGCAGGGCACCCGTGGCGATCGCCACGGCCCCTAAGCCAAGGAGAACCGCTCCAATGATCGCCAAACGCATGAACGGAGTCTATTGCCCGGCAAGCGATCCTCAGACCAAGGACTGCGCCCCCGACGTCAATCGACGGCGGAATTCAGGACAGCCGCTAAGCTCGGATCACGTCGATACTGACTGAATCCCTGCTTGACGGAAAACATAGGTGCAACCGTGACGCTTGCCGAGGACAACCTCAACCAGCCAATTCGGATCCAATTCGAAGCATTCATCGACGAGCACCGGCGCGCGCTCAACGACTGCTTGGACGGTTTGACGGAGGAACAGGCCCGGCGGTCATTGGTCCCGTCCCGGACCACGCTGCTGGGCCTCGTGAAACACGTGACCTTCGTGGAAAAGGTCTGGTTCGACGAAGCCGTCACGTGCCGTTCCCGCGCAGAGATCGGCATCCCGGCCACGCCGGACGAGTCTTTTGTCCTCGACGACGGCGACACTATCGCCACGATCCAGCAAGCACACCGCGAGGCATGCGAAGCTTCGCGCCAGGCGACGTCGTCCTTGGGGCTAGACGACCTGCTCAACGGCAACCGACGCGGTCCGCTCCCGCTGCGTTGGGTTTACCTCCACATGCTCCGGGAGCTAGCCCAACACTGCGGGCACGCAGACATCCTGCGCGAACAGATCACCGCACCCAAGTAGCTCGCAGCAGATGTCGTTTTGGGCGCTCTTAACGACACTTACTGCTAGTCACTTGGGCAGGCGGAGGCAGTCGGGTTGGAACCCCTACTCAATCCCCGCGAACAGCTCGTTGAGCTCGGCCGTCAGCTGCTTGCGCATTGCCGGGGTGCCGATCTCCCTGCCGTCCACGTGGTTCACGGGAGCGATGAGCCGGATGCTCGAGATCAGCCACACCGCATCGGCGTCGAACAGGTCTTCCGGGACCAACGGGCCGTAGCCCAGCTCCCAGCCCGCTGCCTTTGCCTTGGTGAAAAGCGCATCCTGGGACGTGCCCGGCAGGATGCCGCTGTCCAGTTGCGGAGTGATGAGGCGCTTGACCGTGCGCACCGAGCCGGCGCCGTCGTCGACCGTTTCCACGTGAGCCAGCAGCACCGTGGACGTCGGGCCCTCAAGAATCCGGCCGTCCGTTGAGGTGAAGATCGCGTCGTCAGCGCCTTGCTTGTGCGCGTAGCGCAGCGCGGCCATGTTCACGGCATAGGACAGCGTCTTCGCGCCGAGCAGCAACCAAGGGGCGCGGTCGCCCGCTTCGGTGTCGAAGCCACGGTCAAGAAGTACGACGTCGATGCCCGTCTCGCGCTGCCGGCGGCTGCCCGCGGGGGACGGCGAAGCCTGGATCCAGCACGTAGGAGTCGAGGTGCCTTCCACGCCGCGCGTCACCAAGAGCTTGACGACAACCTCGTCCTCGGCCGGGCTCGGCGCGGGGAAGGCTTCGCGGAATTCGGTGATCGCGGTGTCGATGGCACGGCGCCAGACATCCTGCTCGGGAATGTTGAGGTCCAGCGCGCGGGCTGAGCTCTCAAGCCTGTTGAGGTGCGCCTGCACCTTGCGCGCGCGGCCCTGGACGGCGAGCAGCGACTCGAAGACCCCGTCGCCCCGGGTGGCGCCCAGGTCTGTGGCCATGAGCTGCGGCTGGCTGGAATCGGCGACGCGGCCGTTTTCGAACGCTGGATCCAGGAATACGAGGACCGTCGAGGCAGGTAAAGTCATGTTTCCAGCTTAGTGCTGGCCCGCGGGACGGACGGTCGGATGCGGTGTGCCAGATAGGCTGGGCTGACTGTTGGTTCTTTGAATGGCTATTCGATCGTGGGGGTGTGGGTGCTGTTTCCTTTTCAGTTCGGGCCAGAGTGGACCTGGCTCCTCGGTGCGTGGGCCATCTTTGAGATCATTTTGCGCATCGTGCTGCTGGGCGTCATTCCTGGAAACCGCCGACCCACGACGGCCATGGCGTGGCTCCTCGCCGTCTTCCTCGTTCCATCCGTCGGTTTTGTCCTGTTTCTGTTGTTCGGCAATTTCCGCTTGTCCCGCCGTCGTCGGGAGCAGCAGGAGCAAGTCAATGATCGGGTGCGTGCAGGCACGTCGGCGCTCGCCGACGTCGTAAGCACGTACTCGGGACCCGAATGGGTGACCTCGGCCGGTGAACTGAACCGGCGCCTGGGTTCCTTGCCGATGGTGGACGGTAACTCCGTGGAGCTCTTCCCAGGCTACGAGGAGTCGATCAAGGCCATGGCGGAAGCAGTCCGGGGGGCCAAGAAGTTCGTCAATGCGGAGTTCTACATCATGAGCAGTGACTCGGTCACTGACGAGCTCCTCACCGAGTTGGAAAACGCGGCAGCGCGCGGCGTCAACGTCCGCCTTCTGTTCGACCACATCGGCACCCTGCGGATCCCCGGCTACCGAAAGCTCGTCCGCCGGCTCAAGCGCGGCCAGATCCAGTGGCGCCGCATGTTGCCGCTGTTGCCCATCCACGGCCAGTGGCGTCGGCCGGACTTGCGGAACCACCGGAAAATCCTGGTGATCGACGGCGAAATCGCCTTCACGGGCTCGCAGAACCTGATCGAGCCCTCCTACAACAACCCCAAGCACCGACGCGCCGGGCGCAAATGGGTGGAACTCATGGCGCGGATGGAGGGCCCGATTGTTGCGACCCTCAACGTCGTCTTCGCTACCGACTGGCTCAGCGAAACCGACGAGTCCCTCGAATACCAGCTGCAGGTTGCGGTCCAGGCAACGCCCGGCCGGATGACGGCCCAGGTGGTTCCCAGCGGGCCCGGGTTTGTCACCGAAAACAACCTGCGCCTGTTCAACACGCTCATCTACTCGGCCCAGCACCGCATCTCGATTTGCAGCCCGTACTTCGTGCCCGACGATTCGCTGCTGTACGCCATTACGACGGCGGCCCAGCGCGGCGTCGACGTGGAGCTTTTCGTCTCCGAGAAGGGCGATCAGTTCCTCGTCCACCATGCCCAGCGCTCCTATTACGAGGCGTTGCTGGAGGCCGGGGTCCGGATCTACTTGTACCGCGCCCCTTACGTCCTGCACGCCAAGCACTTCACGATCGACGAGGAAGTGGCTGTCCTCGGCTCCAGCAATATGGACATGCGCTCCTTCTCGCTCAACATGGAGGTGTCGGTGATGATTCTGGGCGCCGAGGCCGTGGACAGCATGCGCGCCGTGGAATCGAGCTACCGGGAAATGTGCCGCGAGCTGACCCTGGAGGGCTGGTTGCACCGGCCGATGCTTGCCAAGTACGTGGACAACGTGGCGCGGCTGACGGCCACCCTGCAGTAGGGACTCAGTCCTCGCAGGCCTCGTCCGCGGGTTCGCCGTGGATCCTCGACAACAGCGCATGGAGTTGCTCGAGCTCATCGGAGGAGAACCCGGCAAAGGCCTCCTGCTCGACGTCGGCCACCGCGACTTCAATCGACGCCACCGCGCGCTTGCCTTCCGCGGTGATTTCGACGATATGGCGACGGCGGTCCGCGGGATCGCGGCGCCGTTCCGCCAGTCCCGCGCGCTCAAGGTCGTTCAGGACCGCAACCAGTCCGCTCGCGTCGATTGAGAGGATATCGATCAGGTCCTGCTGACTGAGCGGACCGGAATCGTCAAGCCGGCACAGCAGCACGGCATGCCTTGGGCTGAGCCCGGAGGAGTCAAGGGCTTGGCGGAGGCGCGTATTCATGATGCGCCCGTGGCGTGCCAGGAGAAACCCCAGTTGCTTTCCTGCTGCCGAAGAACTCATCAGGAAAATCTTATCACTGAGGAAATTATTGACTACGGGCAATCGTTGTCCTTCATAAACGATCTGATCGGCACGAGCCGAGCAGCGTGAGCTTTCCACCTAAGGAGTTGCCATGAACAACGAGGCTCCGCACCCCACTGTGGCAGTCATCGGCGGAGGTTACGGCGGGATCTCCGTAGCGAAGGCGCTGGACGAATACGCGACCGTTACCTTGGTGGAGCCCAAGGACGCTTTCGTGCACAACATTGCGGCCCTCCGATCCGTGGTCCAACCCGATTTCCTGCCGCGGATGTTCCTTCCTTATGACCGCCTGCTGGGGCACGGTGAGGTACTCCGGGATCGCGCTGTCCGGGTAGACGGGCACACTGTCGAGTTGGCTTCGGGTGCCCGGCTGGCGCCGGACTACATCGTCCTCGCAAGCGGTTCCAGCTACCCCTTCCCGGCCAAGAGCGATCGAATGGTCACGAGCGACGCCATCGCCCGCTACCAAGCCGCACATGACGACCTCAAACGTGCCGGCAGGGTGATGCTGCTCGGCGCCGGGGCGGTGGGCCTTGAATTTGCGGGCGAAATCGCGGCGGCATGGCCGGACAAGGACATTGTGATGGTGGATCTTGCGCCGGACATCCTTCCCGGCCCGTACGATCCACGGCTGCGGATCGAGGTCAACCGGCAGTTGGATGAACTCGGCGTACGGCGAATTTTGGGAAGTCCGCTGGTGCAGTTGCCGCCGGTTCCTGCGGGTGAATTCGCCACGTTCACCGTCAACACCGTGGACGGTACCGCCATCGAGGCGGACATCTGGTTCCGTTGCTACGGAATAGCCCCGCAGACCGACTACGTGGCAGGCGACCTCCTGGCCGCCCGGACCGCCGATGGCTACCTGGACGTCACCCCCGAGCTGCGCGTCGTAGGCTTCGATAACGTCTACGCCTTGGGTGACATTTCGGCGATCGACGTGAACAAAGCCGGAGTCGCGGGACGCGAAGCCGCGGTGGTTGCCAAGAACGTCCAGGCCCAGATCGAGGGCTCCGCGGAACTGGCCGCCTACACGCCGTCGAAGCCCGTCATCATCCTTCCCCTGGGGCCGTCCGGCGGCTCGGGACAACTGCCCGACGGCGAGATCGCCAGTCCGGAACTGATCTCCGAGATCAAGGGCCAACACATGATGATCGACCGCTACGTCGAAATGTTGAACCTCGGCGCTTGATCGAGTTCAATCGAGGTCGCCTGGCTGCGGGAGACCCTGAAGATTCAGAGCCTCCCGCCTGGCGGGCAGGGATGAGTCCTCCGCCGCCTGATTACTGGCCGAGGACCGCGTCGACGAGTTTGACCAGTTCCGCCGCCGAGTCAGGGGTGACGGTGGCGCCTGTCTTGATCGCTGTGGCCCCGAGGTTGCCTTTCACTCCGGTCACGGTCAGTGTGGTCGCCTTCTGGCCCGACGGCAGGACCTGGGTCATCAGCATCCCGACCGACTGGTCCCCGCTGGTCTTTTCCGGCAACGGCTGTGTCTGGGTAGTGACCTTCTGTCCTCCCGCCTCGATCGTGAAGGTAGAGCACTGGGCCAGCGCATCACTGGACTTCTTCGTCTGGCCGCCCAATACCGTGGGATCCTTCACCGCCAGGGCGGTGATCACGGTGACGGACTTGTCCGCCGCCGAGATGCTCTGCCCCGCCGCATACGTCGCCCCCTCCGGAACCTGAGCGTTGTTGTTCGCCAAGGCCGCGCACGCCGGGGGTGTGATGACGGCGGACTTGAGCATCTGCTTCGCGGCGATGATGCCCTGGTCGATCTGCGCAGCGGGTATGACGGTCAACGGCTTGCCCTGGTCGTCCTTCAACTGCGCGACGATGGAAGCGAGTTCTTCATTCGTATACGTCTTCGGAGTGGGCGTCGGTGTAGGCGTCGGCGTCGAGGAAGGAGCGGCCGCGGTTCCCGGATTCGAGGGACCTCCGCAGCCGGTCAACGCCAGGACGGCAGCAAAGACGATCCCGAGTGGTGCGAGCATTTTTTTCATGTGTAAACCCCAATTTTCGTGGCGGCATGGCCTTCCCGGGGGTAACCGGCACAGCCTTGCCTCAACCGCCGGGCCGGTCTTTCCCCGCACCGATCCCAAGCAGTCATGAATAGGATGGTTGCCACGGTACATAATCAGTAGGCTTCCTAAATAGAGTGTTGTCTACTTGGATGCCGTCGGCACGGTCAGTACTCGCCCTTGATCACGAAAAACGAGCCGCGGATAACGCCTGCAAGCTTCGACTTCTGGCGGGCAAACTTGAAGCGTGACTCCAGTTCCTCTGGAATCTCCATGCCGTCGGAGAGCTTGAATCCGACTGCCCGCTTCCCGCCGGCCTCGATGCTGTACATGACGTTGATCGACAACCCCGACTCGTAGAAGACGTAGGCCATGCGCAAACCGTCGACGTCGAAGGCGGTCGCTTCCAGCGGGCGGGAGCCGATGACGATGTCACGCTCCTCCTTCAAGATGCGGCTCACGTGCTCCACCACCTCCGGAACCTCGCCGGCAGGGCTCACCGTGAAGACGTGGCCGTACTTGTTCCTGTAGTAGCGGCCTTCGTTGGCGCGCAGCCCGGCCAAGGCCTCGGCAACCGGAGACGATTCCAGCCCGGTAGTAGAAACATTCTCGAAGTCAACGGTGTAAGGCATGCACCCTCCTGGTACGACGTGGTTTGACCAATGCTAACGCGACCAGGATCCAGCGCTCCCGGGGGGTCTTTCCATCCTGGAGCAATGGGGCGATTCTGGAAGTCCAAGCATGTTTGGAAGCGTTGTTCGGAGGCGTCATGGCGCGGAAAAACGAGTCCCCGGCTGTGCAGGCACCGCCAGAGCCTGGAGACGAATACCCTGAGAAAGTCCGGATCCTGGCCGAGGGCAGATTGGTCAGCGACAGGCTGTGGAACGCAGACCTCGCACCGGCCCGGCAACGCAACTGGAGGGTCCGCAGCCTCTTCGCCCTGTGGATGTGCGACGTCCACAGCATCGCCGGATACACTTTCGCGGCCGGCCTCTTCATCACCGGCCTCGTGGGCTGGCAGGTCTTCCTTGCCCTTGTCCTCGGCATCACCCTCGTCTACTTCCTGATGAACTTTGCCGGGACGGCGGGGCAGAAGACCGGCGTACCGTATCCGGTCCTGGCGCGGATGTCCTTCGGCCTCTTCGGTGCCAACCTGGCTGCACTGATCCGGGCACTCATCGCCATTGCCTGGTACGGCATCCAGACCTGGCTCGCCTCCGAAGCCGTGTTGGTGCTGCTGTTTTCCGTGTGGCCCCAGTTGACCCCGCTCGATGGCCCGGACGTGCCACGCATCCTTGGCTTGACGCCGATCGGCTGGGCGGCGTTCCTGGTCCTCTGGGCGGTCCAGCTGCTCGTCATCCGGCGCGGCATGGAGACCGTGCGGAAATTCCAGGACTGGGCCGGCCCCGCTATCTGGGTGGCAATGTTCGCGCTCGCGATCTACATCCTGACGCAAGCGGGCAACAAGTTCAGCCTCTCGATCCCCGGCGTCGCCCCTCTGGACGGACCGGCAGCCGTGACCCAGTTCTTCTCGGCAATTGCCCTGACCGTCACCTACTTTGCGGCGCTGCTCTTGAACTTCTGCGATTTCTCGCGGTTCGCACCGGACCGCAAGACCATCCTGCGCGGCAATTTCTGGGGCCTGCCCGTGAACTTCATCGCGTTCGCCCTGGTCACAGTGGTGGTCACAGCGGGCGCGGCATCATACTTCACCGCAGACCAGTACCGCGGCCAGGACATGTTCAAGGTCATCACCGATCCGGTGGCGATCGTCCAGGCGATCAAGAATCCGTGGATCACCATCATCGCCGCCGTCACGTTCGTGGTGGCCACGATCGGCATCAATGTGGTGGCAAACTTCGTCTCCGCCTCCTACGACCTCGCCAACGTGGCCCCGCACAGGATCGACTTCCGCCGCGGCGGCCTCATCAGCGCGGTGCTGGCCATCGTGATCCTGCCCTGGAACCTCTTCAGCAGTCCCGTGGTGATCGTGTACTTCCTGGGCGGCCTCGGCGCGCTGCTCGGTCCGCTGTTCGGGGTCATCTTCACGGACTTCTTCCGCATCCGGCACCAGCGGTGCAAGGTCTCGGACCTGTACCACGAGGACGAGAAGGGCCTCTACTTCTACACCAAGGGCTGGAACCTCAAGGCCATCGCCGCGTTGGTCCCGGCCGCCGTCGTCGCAGGCGTTCTGGCGTTGGTCCCGGCGCTGCAGACCTTCCTGCCGGGAGGCTCGGGCCTGGGTCCGTATTCATGGTTCGTGGGGGCGATCCTGGCGAGCCTGATCTACTACACGATCACCCGGAACGATCCGCGGACGGTCCGCGCCCGGACGGAAGAACACGACTGATTCTCAGGTAGAGGGAAACTCCGCGCCCAGGGCGGAGAGCACGCCGAACGCCTTGGTCCGGATTTCCTCGTATTCGTCCTGGGGCGTGGAGTCCGCCGTGATGGCGCCCCCGACGCCGAGACTGAGCGTGCGTCCGCCGTCGCCGTCGGGACCCATCACCAGGGTCCGGATCACGACGGCGAGATCCGTCGCCGCGTTGAGCGAAAAGTACCCAATCGCGCCCGAGTAGACCCCGCGCGGTCCGGACTCCAAGCCGTCAAGGATGTCCATGGTGCTGATCTTCGGAGCGCCCGTCATTGACCCGGCAGGGAACGCTGCCGCGACGGCTTCGGCCCGGGGCGCTCCGGGTCGCAACCGGGCGTCGATCGTGCTCACCATCTGGTGCACGGTGGCGTAGCTTTCCACCGCGCATAACCGGCTGACCGTCACCGATCCGGGCACGGCGAAATGGCTGAGGTCGTTGCGAAGCAGATCCACGATCATGATGTTCTCCGCACGGTCCTTGAGGGAGGACTCAAGGCCACGCCGCAGTGCCTCGTCGATGACAGGATCGTTGGCCCGGCCCCTGGTGCCCTTGATCGGCTCGGCCCGCATGCCGCCGTCGGAGGTTATCCGGAGGAAGCGCTCAGGCGAGGTACTCGCGACCGTCAGATCGCCGAAACGCAAGTAGCTCGCGAACGGCGCCGGGTTGCGCTTGCGCAGCGCGAGGTAGCCTTCCCACGGGTCCAGCCCGGGATCCGTGGCGGTCACGGTGGTGGTCAGGCAGACCTCGTAGGTGTTGCCCTCGGCGATCTGGTGCTGCGCGTCGCTGATTTTGCTTTTGTATTCGTCCTCGGTGTCGCGGCTGGAGAACTCAAGCGCCAGTGTGCGACCCCCGACGGCGGGATCCCCGGCCGAGTGCCTCGGCGCGCTGGCCGCTTGGGGTGCCGACGCCGCGGACAGCACGGCCTCCCGCGCAAGCCCAAGCCATTCGCCGGCGTCGGGGGTATCGATGGCGAGCAGCCACACGGCAGCCTCACGGTGGTCGATCACCACGGCCCTGCCGGCGAAGAGCAACGCGGCATCCGGAGTGCCGGCCTGGACATCGCTGCCACCGGTCTCCCGCTTCAATTCATAGCCGAGGTAGCCCAACCAGCCGAGCGTGAATTCGCAGTCGTAGCCTTCCGGCGCCTTCAAAGCCTTGCGGCCCCACACGGTGTCCAACCAGCGGAAGAAGGGCCCGGTGGTCTCCACGGTGGCGCAACCGGCACTGAGCCGGGTGGTTCCGGAACTGTGCGTTACGGCTTGGCCGAAGGAGCCGCCGTCGTCCGCGAGGATACTGAAGCGGCTGCGCTCGGCCGCGGCGTTGGAGGATCCGGCGTCGCCCACTGTGTCCCTGTTGGAGGACGTGTTGGAGGACGTGTTGGAGGAATCGAGCCAGACGGCGTTGGCGGAGTGGGCGTAGAGCGTGTGGAACAGGGCCGCGGCGTCCGGCGTGGCATCTATCCGTTCGGCCTTGAGCTGCAAACCGCGGCGTGCCGAGAGCTCGGGAGCCAGCACGGGGGAGAGCGACGGGAGGTAGTTCAGCGCCTGCAGCGAGTCATCCGGGGCGTTGCCGTCAGCCCGGTTCAGCACCCTGACGTCAGTGTGGTCGAGGACGTCGTCGGTCTCCAGCCACTCGTCCTCCTGGGCCGCCCAGCTGTCCCAGAACGGTTCGTAGCTGCTGCCGTCCCGGGCCATCGCACGGTGCCTGCGGTCGTCGTCGGGAGCGTCCACCCAAACCACGGCGTCCAGCATCGGGCGGGCGGCATTCGCAGCGGCCCCGACGCCCTCGACGATGACGATTTCGGCAGGCAGCGTCACGTGGTTGCGGCCGTCGTAGTGCTTCTCCCAGTCCCAACTGACCCACTCGGCGGCGTCGCCGTGCCGCAGCGGTGCCAGGACCGTGGTGACGTACCGCTCGATGCCTGCAGCGAGGCCGTTCCAGCCCGGATAGATGTCCTCGAGATGGAACAGCGACACCTTGTGATGCATGCGGAGGCGGGCGGCAAGTTCGACGGCGAGAGTGGTCTTTCCGGCGCCGGACCGGCCATCGATGGCGATGATCACGGGTGCTGGGGTCATGAAATAGAGCGTACCTGCTGTGGGTCGTGGTGCCGTGCGTGCTGCCCGGCGGCCACGGCGTCGCGCGTGAAGGCGACAATCCCGGGGACGGCCGCCCGGATGAGGTCCCAGGTGACGTCGAAATCGTGGTGGCCCCCGTACCAGGGATCTTCGATGCCCAGGTCCAGGGTGCTCCGGCCAGCGACGGATGGGTCGAAGCTGCGCAGCATCCGGATCTTGGCGAGCGTCTCCGAATCCGGGGCGGCCTCATGCAGCCAGCCGTAGTGATCCACGTCGAGCGCCAAAATCAAGTCCCGCTCCCGGAACCACTCCTGGCGCCAGCTCCTGGCAAGGTGACCTTCGGAGTGGATCCGGTGTGCTGAAAGGACCCGGGCCGCACGCGGATCGATAGGGTGTCCGGCCTCGTATGAGGTGGTTCCCGCGGAGTCCACCACAACCGCTCCACCCAGCCCTCCGGCGTCGAACGCTTCGGTCAACATGAGCTCCGCCATGGGTGAGCGGCAGATGTTTCCCGTGCAAACGGTGATGATGCGGTATGGGCTCGGCGCTGAGTACATGGAGCAAGCATGGGGGATCCCACCCCGTCTTGGCTAGTCAAAATTACAAGATTTGTAAAGTCGCTGGTGGAGGCGTAAAAGCGCAGGCTGGGTCAGGAAATCCGCAAATGCTCCAGGACTTCCTCGGCGCCGGGGTAGGCCGCCTGGGTGCCCTTCTTGGTCGTGGCGAGCGCCGCGGCAACCGATGCGAACGCCGCGGCTTCGGCCAAGGTCTCGCCCGCGGCGAGACGGGCAGCCACCGCGCCGGTGAAGGCATCCCCTGCACCGGTCGTGTCCACGGCATTGACCTTGGTGGGTGCGATCCGGGAGATCTGTTCTCCGGGAGCCGCGAGTGAATCCAGCACCACCGAGCCGTGGGACCCGAGGGTCACCAGGACCCGCTCCAGTCCCCGCTCGGCGAACTGGCTCCGGACTGACTCCCAGGCGCTGGCGTGCGCTCCCGGGTGCGGCATTTCGGCGTCGCCCAGGAACATGGACGCTTCATGGGCGTTCACCAGCAGGACGTCGCTCAGGGCGGCCAGGCTCCGCGGGATTTCGGCGTACGGGGAGAGGTTCAACAGAACTGTTGCGCCGGCGTCGTGCGCTGTTTTGGCGGCAGCCTCCACCGTGTCGAGGCCGACCTCCAGGCAGAGGCAGAGCACTGCCGCGTCGTCGAAGGCGTCCGCCGACACGTCCGCCGGGGCGAGCGTTCCGTTGGCGCCGGCCGAAATGATGATGTTGTTCTCACCGTGCGCGTCCACCGCGATAACCGCGACGCCGGTGGCGGCATCCGTGGAACGGCGGACGCGCGAAACGTCCACGCCGGCCCCCTCCGTGGAGGCGAGCAGCATGGCGCCGTTGGAATCGTCTCCGACGGCGCCGATCAGGCTCACGGCGCCGCCCAGTTTGCTCGCCGCGACGGCCTGGTTGGCGCTCTTGCCGCCGGGATTGACCGCGAAGCCATTGCCGTGGACGGTTTCACCGGGGAGCGGGAGCCGCTCGCAATAGATGGTCAGGTCCGCGTTCAAGGACCCGACGACGACGATCCGGCGGCTCATTTTCCGACCTCGGCTTCGAGGGGCTTGGGGATGAGCAGCGACGCCGCGAACGCGGCAACCGTGATGGCAAGGCCGACGACGACGACCGTCAAGTATGACGCCTTGGCGTCGCCGAGCGCGGAGGTCGCCACAAGGACAGCCGGCAACACCAGGAAGCTCAGTCCGGCGCCGAGGTTGAAGGCCCCGGCGTTCATGCCGGGCAGGAAGCCGGGGTTGCCGGCGGGGGAGAGGACGACTCCGAGTCCATTGAGCATGATGTTGACCGTACCGGCGTACATGATGCCGAGCAAGGCCGTTCCCACGATCATGAGGGGGAGGCTGCTGAGTCCGAGGAGCGCGATGACGGCCAGGGCCGCGATGCTGCCCAGCATGCCGATGCGCAGGACTTTGGTGTAGCCGAGCACGGGAGCGAGCCGGCCGCTGATGGGGCCGAATACCCAGCCGAGGAGGGCGTACGGCGTGAGGATCATGAGCGACATCTCGGTGGGGCCGACCCCGAATCCCGGTGCCGCGGCCTGGACGTAGGCCGGGACGATGCCGTTGATGACCGCGAAGATGCCGGTCATGGCGAGGGTGGTGGTCAGCAGCGGCGCCCACGTGGAACGCTGGCGGAGGTGGACGGTTTCCACCATCGGTTTCTTGGAACGCTTCTCCACCGTCCAGAAAGCGGCGAAAGCGACAGCAGCGACCACAATCAGCCCGATGGACAGCATGAGGGTTCCGGAAGAGAAGGCGCCAACCAGCTTGGATCCCTCATTGAGGGCTGTCAGGAGTGCGCCCACGGCGATGACGATGAAGAACACGCCCAGCCAGTCCATGCCGGTGCCTGCGGCAGGCTTGCTTTCGCCTGCAAGGATGGCGATCAAGGCCGTTGCCACGATGGCGAGGCCAACCATGAGCCAGAAGATGCTGCGGAAGCCGAAGTGCTCGGCGAAGTAGCCGCCCACGAAGGAGTCGACGCCGGCAACGCCGCCGTTGACTGCCGTGATGAGGCCCATCAGGGCTCCGTATTTGCGCGGGTTGTCGACGGCGGAGCGCAGCATGATGAGGCAGAGCGGCACGGTGGGGCCGCTGACGCCCTGGATGATGCGGCCCACGAAGAGCCAGGTAACGTCGGGCGCCATCGCTGCGATGACCGAGCCGATCGCCATCAGCAGCATCATGCCGAGGAGGATCTTCTTGCGTCCCACGATGTCGCTCAGGCGCGGCAGGAAGAGCGAGAACAGGGCTGCGGCCGTGAAGAACCAGGTCTGCGAGAGGCCGATGACTGCCTGGTCCGTGTGGAGCTCGTTGCCCATGGTGACCAGGGCCGGGCTGAGCATCGATGCGTTGAGCTGGAAGGCCACGCAGGCGGCCAGCAGGGCGACCATGAGTGCGGCGACGTTGCCGCGGTTGGTCTTGGTTTCGTTGATGAGCGTGGTCATTTACTTTGCCTCTCCTGCGATGCTGACGGCGACGGCGGCGTCGGCGCTCATGGTGGCGGGAGCGCCGGCGTCGGGCTCACCGATGCGGATGATCGCGTCGGTGACGAGGTTCCAGAACTTCTCGTGGTCAAGGTCGACCGCGACGGAGGTGTTGCAGTCGGCTGGTGCGGGGGCCCGGAAATCTGCCACGGTCATGCCTAGGGTGAGCTTGCCCTGCAGTTCGATGTCGACAGGGACCTTGCGGGTAGTCATCACGGTGGGGTCGATGACGTATGCCACGGCGCAGGGATCGTGCACCGGGGGATAGTCGAATCCCTGGGCGTCCTTGTAGGTCTTGGTGAAGAACTCCATCAGTTCCATGACGAACTTGGCCGGCTTGGTGCCCACGGCGGCGATCTTCCCGACCACCTCGGGAGTGGCCAGGGCCTGGTGCGTGAGGTCCAATCCGACCATCACCACAGGCCACTTTTCGTTGAACACGATGTGTGCGGCTTCGGGGTCGATGATGATGTTGAACTCGGCCACGGCACTCCAGTTGCCTACGTGGTAGCCGCCGCCCATGAGGACGACTTCCTTGACGCGTTCAACGATGCGCGGCTCCTTGCGGGCGGCCATGGCGATGTTGGTGAGTCCCGCGGTGGGGACGAGGGTGACGGTGCCCGGCTCGTGCGCCATGATCGTTTCGATGATCAGGTCCACGGCGTGGCGCGGGTCCAGTTCGATGGTGGACTCGGGCTGTTCGGGGCCGTCCATGCCGGTTTCGCCGTGGATGTCCGGTGCGGTTTCGATCGAGCGCACCAGCGGACGGTCGCAGCCGGCGGCAAAGGGAACACCCGTGATGCCTGCGATGGTGCCCACGGACAGGGCGTTGCGGGTGACCTTTTCGAGGGTCTGGTTGCCGACCACCGTGGTGACGGCGAGCAGCTCGATGTCCGGGTTGCCGTGGGCCAGCAGCAGGGCCACGGCGTCGTCATGCCCGGGATCACAATCCAGGATGATCTTCTTGCGTTCACGGGTCATGGTGTTGGGATCCATGTTCATCTCCACGTCATTGGGGCCTGCCGAGGCAGGGCGCTAAAGCATTCAGGGGAATTCTGGCACTGGCTTGCGTGTCGCGTCAAGCGCTTAACGCAAAACACGTCAAGCGCTTGATGCGTTGGCGCGTGGGAATTGGCTGATTCCGACTACGATCGTTGTATGGAATCCGCCGAACCAGTGCATCGGGCCTCAAGCCGTACGCAGCGCGTCACCGCGGCGATGGTGGCCTCCTTGGCAGGGGTCTCGACTGCGACGGTGTCCTTGGTTGCCAATGGAAAAACCCAGGGCAGGGTCTCCGAGGACAATATTTCGCGGGTCCGCAAGGCCATCGCCGAGCTTGGCTACGTGGTGGATGGCATCGGCAGTTCCTTGGCCAAGGGCGTGAGCTCGATTGTGATCCTTGTGGCGCCGGACATTTCCAACCCCTTCTTCGCGAAGGTCATCGCCGGAGTCCGGGAATCGCTCGGCTCCGAGTACCAGCTGTTGCTATCGGTCACCGACGCCGGCGAGTTCCCCCGGGCGGAGGATGTCCGAAAGCTCATGGCCCTTCGCCCCGCCGGACTGCTGGTGGATGCGCCCAACGCGGCCTTTCTGGAGGACCTGTCCGTCGCCGGGCCCCTGGTCCTTCTGGATGCGCCTGGCCTTGAGGCCTACGCTCCGTCGGTGAACCTCGATGTCGCCCACGGCGCCCGTGAATTGGCCGCGCACCTTGCGGCCTCCGGACACAAGCGCGTTGCGTACGTGGACAGCGTGACGGGCACAGCGACGTTCGGGGTGCGCCGGGCTGCATTCTTGGATGAGGCAGATTCCTGCGGTATTTCGGTGGCGGACTCCCACATCATCAGTACCACCATCGACGTCGGCGCTGCCGCGGCTGCCTTCGCTGCCGCCTGGCCGGACTGGCAGCGCGCCGGGGTCACCGCCGTCGTCTGCGGAACGGACACCCACGCCTACGGTGTGCTGCAGGAGGCCCGCGTGGCCGGGGTGCGGATTCCGGAGGAACTCGCTGTCGCCGGCTTCGATGACCTGCCGTATTCGGCCACGAGCAACCCGAGCCTGACCAGCGTGCATTTGCCGGCCACCCCGCTGGGTCTCCAGGCCGGGAAACAACTCCGGGGTCTGATGGAAGGCCGCGAGCTGGAGCAACCGCAACTGACGCTCGAGAGCTCTTTGGTGGTACGCGGCTCCACTGGCTTTTCCCCATCGATTGCTGAGCAACGGTCGTTTTGAAGGCCCAAAACGACCGTTCTGGAGCAATCGATGGAGGCTGTGGATAACTTCTGCGTCGCTGTCACCGCTGTGGAGCGCACTTGGCCGGTGGGGAGCAGTCGAGTTGTTTTAGTGGATGGCGGCGAGCAGCACGCCCACGGACATGAAGAGCACGCCGAAAGTGCGGTTGAGGACTTTTTGTCCGTGCTCGTTGTGCGTGAACCGTTGGAATGAACGGGCCGCCAAGGCGAAGAAGAACCACATGACGCAGATGTCGATGAAAACGATCGTGGTGCTGAGGATCAGATACTGCGGAATCAGTGGCTGCTCGGGGCGGATGAATTGCGGCATGAAGGCCAGGAAGAAGACGATCGCCTTGGGGTTGAGCAGGTTGACCCAAATGCCTCGCTGGAACATCGACCACGCCGGCTCGTTCCGCCGGGCCTCCACTTTTTCCTTGTCCAGGTCCGGCCGGTGCAGGAACTGCCGGATGCCCATGTACACGAGATATGCCGCCCCCGTGTAGCGGATCACGTTGAAAACCACGGGTGAGCTCGAGACCAGAACACCTACCCCGAGAGCCACGATCAGGATATGGATGATCAGTGCCGCCTGTTGGCCCAGCACTCCCCAGATGGAGCGGCGGAATCCGGAGTTGAGCGAGTTGCTCATCGTGGAGATGGCGCCTGCGCCGGGAGTGAAACTGATCAGGGTGCCGGCGCCTACCAGAGCCAGCCAAAGCGAAATTTGCACCAACCCAGCTTATGCCCGCAGGGCGGGACGACGGGACGCGCGGCTACCAGATCGTGCTGACGAGTCGGAATTCCTGAAGCGCTACTTGGTCAACCCTTGAGGCGTAAGACTCAGAACGGCCGTGGACGTCGATGCCGTAATGGCCGATCATCAGAATTCCCTTCCATGCGGCTGCCTCTGACAGAAGCTTCGCTTCCGCGAGGATCGGTTGTTCACTGAAGAAATCGTTCTCCGCCCAGATTCCGGCGTGCGCGATCGCAAAATACTTGGAACCCTCGAGATCCAGATGTTCCAGGATGGCGTCCTGGAAGGGTTTCAAACTGCCTTCAAGGACTCCGTGACAACCCGGATGCTTTCCAGCTGCATCTCGGCGTCGAGGCCGATCACGACGAGTCTTGGGTAGAGCTTTTCTTCTTGGTCAATGAGCGGACAGCTGCCCGAGTTTGGCCGCCTTCACCAGGAGATACTGCCGCTCCTGCAGACTCCCGGTCTTCTTCGCCGCGGTCAGCAAGCACTCCCGGGCGCCCGCAGGGTCGCCGGACATTTCGAGCAGGTGTCCGCGAACGGCGTCGAGCCTGTGCCAGTCTCCCAGCCCGGTCCCAAGCCCATCCAACAGCTCAAGGGCCGCCCGCGGGCCTTCCGCCATGGCCACCGCAACTGCCCGGTTGAGCGTCACCACCGGGCTTGGCGCTACGGCTTCGAGGACCGTGTACAACGCCAGGATCTGCGGCCAGTCGGTCTGGGCCGCGGACGGTGCCTCGGCGTGGACCGCCGCAATGGCGGCCTGCAGCTGATAGGGCCCCGGACGCCCGGCCCCCAGCACCGTTGACAAGAGTTCGAGACCTTCGGCGATCTGGGCCCGGTCCCACAGCCGGCGATCCTGCTCGGCGAGCGGCACCAACATCCCGTCCGGGAGGGACCTCGCGCGTCGTCGCGAGTCGGTCAGGAGCATGAGGGCCAGCAACCCGCCCGCTTCGAACTCGCCCGGGAGCAGCTCCCGAAGGAGCCGGGCAAGGCGGATGGCCTCGGCAGTGAGGTCTTCGCGTTGCATGGATGGGCCGGAACTGGCCGCGTAGCCCTCGTTGAAGATCAGGTACAGGACGTGGAGGACGACGCCGAGCCGCGCCTTTCGCTCGCCCGGTTCCGGGAGCTCGAAATGGGCTCCCGCCTTCTTGATGCTCTGCTTGGCCCTGCTGATCCTTTGGCCCATGGTGGCTTCCGGGACAAAGAACGCGCTGGCGATTTCCGCCGTCGTGAGCCCTCCGACCGCCCGCAAGGTCAGTGCCAGTTGCGAGGGTGCTGACAGGGCGGGGTGGCAGCACAGGAAAAGGAGGGTGAGGGTGTCTTCCGCAATCCCGTCCGTCTGACTGCTCGGGGAAGGGTCTTCTCCAGGCGGCGGTTCCAAGGCCGCGGCGCGTTGTTCGCGCGCCTGCCGGGCACTTTCGCTGCGCCAGTAGTCCACCAAACGCCGTGAAGCGACCGTGAGCAGCCACGATCTCGGGTTCTCCGGAACACCGGAGGCGGGCCATTGCATTGCTGCCGCGAGCAGCGCTTCCTGGACGGCATCCTCGCACTCGGCGAATTGGCCGTGCCTGCGGATGAGCACGCCAAGGACCTGCGGCGCGAGCGTGCGCAGCAGGTCCTCGAACGTGGATTCCTTGGAAGGTGCGGCCAAGCGCTAGACCTCCGGCGGAGCGTCCTGGACGCGGCGCAGCTCCACAACCGGTGCGTATTTCACGATGCTGGAGCAGATTTCCACGGCCCGTTCCTCGCTGGCGACGTCCACTACCCAGTAGCCGATGAGGGATTCCTTGGCCTCGGCGAAAGGTCCATCGGTGGTGATGACCCCGTTGTCCGTCTGCTTGACCAGCTTGGCAGTACCAGGATCGGCCAATCCGGCGTTGAAGACCATCTCGCCGGAATCAGTGAGGTCCTTGTCGATCTGGATCATGAATCCGATCATTTCCCTGATCCACTCGGGGTCCGCGGTCTCCATCATGCCCTCGGCAGAACCGAACATCATGATCATGTATTTCATCTCGAACTCCTTTATCAGGGCGCTCTGTGTGGGCGCTTTCGTTCATAAGTCGGAACTGCAGGACCGTTTTCGACATGGGCCGAGGGAAAATTCCAAGAAACTTTGGGCGGCCGGCTAGGCCCGTGCGATGACTTCCCCGTTCGGGATCAGGAAGAAGCCATCATCCGTGGAGCCCCAACGGTGCCAACCGGCGGCGATCCTGGCGAGGTCTGCCTCGTTGGCCAGGCCATATTCCAGCGCCTGCTCGGCAAAGGCGGAGTGCAGGACGCGTTCGCTCCACACGCGCGACTGCCAGCGGCGCTGCTGCGCGGTGGCGTACAGCCAGTTGCTGCTGGAGGGCGCGACGTCGGTGAAGCCCGCCTGCTGCGCCCAGGACACGAGCCGCCGCCCGGCGTCGGGTTCTGCTCCGTTCCGTCGGGCGATCTTCTGGTAGAGCTCCATCCAGTCGTCGAGCTCGCGGACCTCCGGGTACCAGCTCATGCCGTGGAAATCGGCGTCGCGGACTGCAACGATGGCGCCGGGTTTGGCGACACGCCGCATCTCGCGCAGCGCGGCGACGGGGTCGGTAAGGTGCTGCAGGACTTGGTGGGCATGGACGAGGTCGAAGGTCTCGTCCTCGAAGTCCAGATCGTAGATATTGCCCGTCACGAATTCCACGTTTTCCACGCCACGCTCGGCCGCGAGCGTCGCAGCCTGCGCCACGATCTCGGCGGAACGGTCGAGCCCGACGACCTTCGCGGGAGCCACCAGCTCCGCGAAGTCGCACGTGATGCTCCCGGGCCCGCATCCGACGTCGAGCACCGACGTCCCGGCGGTGAGATGCGGGATGACAAACGCGGCAGAGTTCTCGGCTGTGCGGGAGGCGTGGGCGCGTACGACGGACTCGTGGTGGCCGTGTGTGTAGACGTCTTCAGGCTTCTGCTCGTTCATAGGGAAACGCTACCCCGATGGAGCCGAAAGCGGGCGGAACTGCGCGTGGCCCTACGCCTGGGGCCGGTTCCGATACGCCGCCAGGAACGTAGCGATCCGCCGCACGGCCTCCTCGATCTCGCGGACTGATGGCAGGATGACGAAGCGGAAATGGTCCGGGGCTGGCCAGTTGAAAGCCGAGCCGTGGGAGACCAGGATTTTCTGGTCCTGCAGGAGGTCCAGGACGAATTTCTCGTCGCTCTCGATCGGGTAGACGTCAAGGTCCAGCCGCGGGAACAAATACATCGCCCCGGCTGCAGGAACGCAACTGACCCCGGGAATCGCCGTCAGGAGCTTCAAGGCCAGGTCCCGTTGTTCGCGGAGCCTGCCGCCTGGCCTGATGAGTTCCTCGATGCTCTGGTAGCCGCCAAGGCAGGTCTGGATGGCGTGTTGTGCCGGAACGTTGGAGCACAAGCGGAGGGACGCCAGGAGCTCCAACGCTTCGCGGTATTCGGCAGTTGCCGCGTGCGGGCCGGTCACAGCGACCCAGCCGGCCCGGTAGCCAGGCATCCGGTAAGCCTTGGAGAGGCCGCTAAAGGTGAGGACGCAGATGTCGTCTGCCACGGATGCCGTATGGATGTGCTGGGCGTCCTCGTAGCGGATCTTCTCGTAGATCTCGTCGGAGAAGAGGACAAGATCGTGCTTGCGTGCCAGTGCCGCGAACTCCTCCAGGATGTGGCGCGGGTATACGGCACCCGTGGGGTTGTTCGGGTTGATGATGACGATGGCTTTGGTGCGCTTGGTGATTTTGGCTTCGACGTCGGACATGTCCGGCCACCAATTCCGGCCCTCGTCGCAAAGATAGTGAACCGGCGTTCCGCCTGTGAGGGTCACTGTTGCCGTCCACAGCGGATAGTCCGGCGCGGGGATCAGGACCTCGTCGCCGTTTTCCAGGAAAGCCTGCAGCGTCATGGAAATCAGTTCGCTGACGCCGTTGCCGATGAAGATATCCTCGACGCCGATATTCATGAGGTTTTTGGTCTGGTAGTACTGCGAAATCGCTGTGCGCGCTGTGAAGATGCCTTTGGAATCGCTGTACCCTTGGGCACCGCGGAGGTGGTGGATCATGTCCACCACAACCGACTCTGGAGCTTCCAGTCCGAACGGCGCGGTGTCCCCGAGATTCATCTTGAGGATGCGGTGCCCTTCGGCCTCCATGGTCTTGGCCGCTTGGAGAATGGGCCCGCGGAGTTCATAACGGACGTTCTGTAGTTTGCTGGAGTGCTGCATCGGACGCATGGTTGATCATTTCACGTCCGGCGCCTCACTCCCATCGGATGATGACCGGCAGGCTGCTCGTGTTGGCCGAGACTTCGCGTTCGGTGCCGCGGACTGCCACCACAAAGTGCTGGAGATCGTCCGCCGAAGCCAGGACCTCGAAATGACCGGTGGGATCGCTCACGACGGCGGTCGCCGACGAATGCGGGCGGATATAAGCCTCGGGGATGCCCTTGTTGTGGACGTCGACCAACCTGCCGTGGATGAGGCGGGCCAGCGTGGAAGCGGCAAGCAGAGGTTCGGCGACCGGAGGCCCGGAGGGCTCGTCGAGGCTTATGCCCACGGGGACGCGGACCAGGAAGCCGAGGCCTTGGCGGATCCCGGCGTCGTATTCGTCCGGTTGGAATTCACCGCTGGAGACCACGGAGTATTGGGTGTTTTGTTCGATGGCCACCAGGAGCTTCTCCATGTTGTCCAGTTGCGTGGGTCCATGGCATTCCACGGCCACTTTGAGCTCGAGGTCCAGCAGCGGCCCCTCCCGCCGGGACCGGCCCACCCTGTTCATGGCGACGGCGTGGACCGTGACAGGAGCGTCGGAGGATTGACCCCTTGGCGGTTCCGAACCGTCGTCGAAACGGACGCGCACTGGAGAGACGGCGTCGGAAAGTATCCCGAGGAGCTCGGTCAGGGATGATCGCACAACACCCACGGTGACACTCCAGTCCACAAAGTGGTCCAGCTAGCCGTTGTGCACTACGTTACTCCCGCACTGGTCCGCGAGTCACCGGGGTTCAGGCGTCACTCCATTCGATGGTTGGCTGTTTGCCGGGACATCGTTGCGGGCCGTCTTGGTGGCCTCGATGACGCCTTGCATGAAAGTCATGACTACGTGGACTTCTTCCGGCGAAAGGGAGTCAATGACAGGGGTTATGGCGCCCGCCAAGGGAGAGAACAATTCGCTGCCGGTGGCGCGTGCGGAGTCAGTCATCTCCAGCTGAACCTGCCGACGGTCCTTTTCGCTGCGGCGGCGTGCCAAATGGCCTGCCCGGTCAAGTCGATCCACAAGCGCGGTTGTTGCCGGAGAACTCAGGTTGAGTGCCGCCCTGAGCGCCCCGGGAGTCATGGTCTTGCCCTCCCGCGCGGCGGCCACCATGGCCGCCAATGCGTTCAGATCCGTTCGATGGAGATGGTGGCGGTTGCTGACGGCCTCCACGTAGCGCTCCGTTTCGACCGTGAACTGCTGGAGAAGCCCAAGGAGTGCAGCTGCGGACCGAACGTCGTGATTGTCATCCATGAGGCCTCCTTCAGCCTCAAATTATCCCACCGGGATGCCATTGACCAATTATCTCCATGATAGATATATTTCACCATGGAAGTAATTACGAAGGGGGCGGCCATGAACGACAGACGGCCCGGAATCGGGCGACGAAGCAGTTCGCGGTGGTGGATGGCGGCGGCGGTGCTATCGCTGGCGGCGTGGATGGTCATCGGTGGAATCGGCGGCCCGACCTTTGGAAAGCTCAGCGAGGTGTCCAGCAACGACCAAGCATCCTTCCTGCCGGCGAGCGCCGAATCCACCGAAGCCCGCGCATGGCAAAGCAAGTTCGCTTCCAGCGGCAGTGTTCCCGCGGTGGTGCTGTTCGAGTCTCCCGAGAAACTTTCACCCGCTCAACTGGCCGGATTGGCGCCCCTCGGCACCCAGCTGTCCGCCGTCGTCGGGGTCAGCCATTCGACGGCGATCGTCGGGCCGATTCCGTCCGCGGACGGCAAAGCGGTGCAATTCATCGTCCCCGTGAAGGAAGGAAACGGTGTCAAGGAGAGCATTCAAGCACTTCGCGCAAACGCGACGGGGTATGCGGCGGGGGCAGGGCTCCCCGCTGGAACAACCAGCTACGTGACGGGACCGGCGGGCTTTCTCGCCGATTTGGTGAACGCTTTTGGCGGCATCGACGGGATATTGCTCTTCGCGGCGCTGGGCGCCGTCCTGATCATCCTGCTGGCAGTCTATCGATCCGTGGTGCTGCCCTTTGTGGTTCTCCTTACTGCCGTCTTCGCGCTTTGCGGGTCCATCTTGGTGGTCTTTGCCTTGGCGAAGGCGGGCGCAATCCAATTGACAGGGCAGAGCCAAGGGATCCTGTCCATCCTGGTGGTGGGCTCGGCCACCGACTATGCGCTCCTCTTCGTGGCCCGTTACCGTGAGGCCTTGGGTGACGCGTCAAACAAATGGTCGGCTGTGGGACGCGCGTACAAGGGTAGCTTTGGGGCCATTGTGGCGTCCGGCACGACGGTCGCGCTGGCGTTGCTTTGCCTGCTCTTCTCGGAACTGAATTCAAACCGGGGGCTGGGGCCTATCGGCGCGATCGGAATCGTCTTCTCAATGTTGGCCAGCCTCACGCTGCTTCCCGCGGCGCTTGGACTTCTCGGCCGGTCCGCATTTTGGCCGCGAACGCCGAGGAAAGCCCAGGCCGGGAGTGCTGACGCGAGTGCCGCCGTCGCCGCCCCGGCCGACTCCGACATTCCCCGGGTCTGGAGGCGTCTGGCCGGAATCATAGCCAAGCGGCCCCGGGCCGTATGGCTGGGGGCCGCCGCCGTTTTGGTGGTCTGCGCTTCTGGCCTGCTGCAACTCCAGGCGAGCGGTGTTCCGCAGTCGGCACTCATCCTGAGCAAATCCGAGGCTGTGGACGGCCAAACGGCAGTGGGCCGGCACTATCCGGCCGGCGCAGGAAGTCCTGTAGTGGTGGTGGCCGAGGAAAAGTCGGCAGCCGTGGTGCTTGCCGAAGTCAAGGCCCAGGAAGGCATCTCGGATGTATCCGTGGTTACCGTTCCACCGGATTCCGGAGCCCGACCGCTGGCTGAAGCCGCGACCGGTGCCGCCCCCTTGGTGCGGGACGGCCGGGTGTTGATCAATGCCACCCTGTCCTCGGAGGCCGACTCGGCGAAGGCCGAACAGACCATCGCCACGCTCCGGCAGAAGCTCCATGACAAGGCCCCCGGAACCCTGGTGGGAGGAACCACGGCCACGGCCGCGGACACCAACGCGAGCGCGCAGTCTGATTTGTGGCGCATCATCCCGATCGTCTTGGCGGTCATCTTGTTGGTGCTCATGGCACTGCTGCAGTCCATCCTGGCGCCGCTCTTGCTGATAGGAACCGTGGTGCTGTCCTATGCGGCCGCATTGGGTGTCTCGGCATGGGTGTTCAACCATGTGTTTGGATTCCCCGGAGCGGATGGCTCGGTTCCGCTCTTCGGTTTTGTCTTCCTTGTAGCCCTCGGCGTGGACTACAACATCTTCCTCATGACCCGTGTCCGGGAGGAGTCGATGCTCAACGGAACCAGGGCCGGCATCTTGAAGGGGCTCGGTGCCACCGGCGGAGTGATTACCTCGGCCGGCGTTGTCCTTGCTGCAACCTTTGCCGCCCTGGGGGTCATTCCGATCCTCTTCCTTGCGCAGATTTCCTTTATCGTGGCGTTCGGGGTGCTGCTCGACACGACGATCGTGCGATCGCTCCTGGTGCCTGCGCTGTCCTACGACGTCGGGGTCCGCATCTGGTGGCCGGGACGCTTGGGCCGCCATCCGGCGTCGAAAGAGGATCAGCGGGCGGCGACGGCTTCCTGATCCCGCCACCAGGCCACGGTCGCCGCCATCGCGTCCGCACGCGGCGTCGGTTCCAGCCCGAGCTTGGCCTGGCTCGCCGTGGAGTCCATGACGAACGGCCGCTCAAACTGGTACATCATTTCGGCCAGCTCCCGCATGTCGGTTGAAAACAAGCCGAGTGTCCGGAGCAGCCAACCGGGCACCACACTCAGCTTCGGTTCGGGAACGCCGGCCGACCGTGCGAAGTTGCCGGCAATTTCCCGCATCGTCATTGCCGGTCCCGTGGGGGCGTGCAGCACCGAGTTCCAGAGCTCGGGCTTCTGGGCCGCGGCGATCATGGCTGCGGCGAGATCCGGGACATAGGTGAAAGAGTGCGGCTGCTCGGCGCTTCCGAGAACCTGGACTGTCTTGCCCTTCAGTATCAGCGGGACCATGCGCTCGCCGGCGTGCGCCATGCGTGCCCGTGGCCCGAAGAAATCGCCTGCCACCACGCTGACGGTGTTCGCGGCGTGGGTTTGCCGGGCCTTCAGCAGGGCGGAACGGATCCCGCGTTTCCCGCCGGCCGCTTCGCGCGGGCTGCTTTCAGTGATGGTCTTGTCCGGCTCGCTGTAGGAGTAAAGGCTTTCGGGGAAGACGACGACGGCGCCCGCCGCCAATGCCGCGTCCATCACCACCCGCTCTGCAACAGGGAGTTCGGCCGCCCAGGCTTTGGCGCGATAGGCGGAACCGTGGATGCAGTGGAAGACGGCCGCGGCCCCGTCGAAGGCTTGCGCCAACTTGGCCGGGTCCGAGACATCCACGCGGAGCTTTTCGACCAGCGGGTGTTCCGGGCCGCTGCCTGAGCGCGTCAGGACACGCACCTGGTCTCCGCGGTCCGCGAGTTGTTCGGCAATGGTCCATCCGACGGGGCCTGCTCCTGTGACGACATACATGGTGTTGCTCGCTTTCCGGCTGGGATCTATTGGTGGAAGTCTTGATCAGAGAGCAGTGCTCTCTGAATTCAGGATGGATCCTTTCGAATCGCATGTCAAGAGCACTGCTCACATTTGTTTCCAGTGCTCTCATTTATGGCATGCTGGATGCATGGACCTCCCCTTAGTTGCAGCGGCCAAGCAATCGACGCCCCGAGAGCGGGCCCGGGCCCAGACCGTGGCGGACATCATCCGGCTGGGCCGTCAGCACCTTGCTTTGCATGGCGCCGCGGGCCTGTCCCTGAGGGCGGTTGCGCGCGACCTCGGCGTGGTGTCGTCTGCGGTGTACCGCTATGTGGAGAGCCGCGACGAACTGCTGACCCTCTTGCTGATTGACGCGTACGGAGAGCTGGGCGACGACGTGGATGCCGCCGTCGACGCCCTCCCTGAGGGCGACTATCGTGGCAGGTTCCTGGCGCTTGGCCGTGCCGTGCGGCAGTGGGCCCTGCGCGAGCCGGCGCGGTACGCCCTCCTGTTCGGCAGCCCGGTGCCCGGATACCAAGCGCCCGCAGAACGCACCACCGAACCTGGAACGCGGGTGATCTACCGGATGGTGGGGATCTTCGACGCCGCCTACCGCGCGGGCGCCTTGGCCGCCGAAGTGGCGCCCGCCGTCGTCGTTCCTCCCGCCCTCGCCGCGAACCTGGCGGCCGTCCGGGCCGAACTGGGCGTGGCTGTTCCGGAACCCGCGTTGGCCCGGGGCGTGCTGGTGTGGACATCGGTTTTCGGGGCGGTCAGCTTCGAGGTGTTCGGCCAATACGGCGCCGACACCTTTGCCGCGCTGGACGAGCTCTTTGAACACCAGCTCGAGGTGCTGCTGGGGGTCGTGGGGCTGTAGCCGCGAAGGTACAGTAACTGCATGGGTCGCGGACTTGCTGACATCGGCGCGGAGGGCGTGTTGCTGGCCGGTGCAGGCCGCGCCATCCTGATGCAGATCGCCGATCCCGCGGTCGGTCACGGCGTCGCCGAGCACAGCAATTTCGCCGAGCGGCCACTTGACCGCTTGCGTGCCACCATGACGTACGTCTACGCCGTGGTCTATGGCTCGGAAGAGCAACTGGCGGCGGTGCGCCGGGCCGTGAATCGTGCGCACGCCCCGGTTCGCCGGCCAGCGGACGAGGCGTCGAACGGGTACAACGCCTTCGATGCGCACTCCCAGCTCTGGGTCGTGGCCACCCTCTATGACACCGCCGTCACCGTTTACGAAAAGGTCCACGGAGCCCTCGACGACGACACCGCCGACCGGATCTACCGTGAGTATGCGCGGATCGGGACGGCCTTGCAGCTTCCCGCGGAACTCTGGCCGGCCGACCGCCCGGCCTTCGCGCGCTATCGGGACGATTCCTTGCGGCACCTCGAACCGGATGCGGCCGCTTTGCGAGTGGCCCACGAGCTCCTGTACCCCGCGAGCGGGCCGTTCTTGATGCGTTTGAGCATGCCGTTGGTCCGCCTGCTTACAGCCGGGCTCCTGCCGGAGCAGCTTCGCGCGGGATTCGGACTTCCTTGGAAGGTGCGTCACCGGCGCAGCTTCGACGCCCTCATGCGGTTGTTGGCCGTGGCTTATCCGAGGCTTCCGGAAAAGGTCAGGCATTGGCCGAAGAACTACTATCTTGCCCAGCTCGGCCCGGGCGAATAACGCGCCGGCCCGCCCTCGACATCGCCGGAACGCTGCGCAGTCGCCGGAGCGTTCCGGCGAACCGGCACTGTTCCCGCGAGTTCGACGTCGGCCCTCAACCGAGCGTTCTCCCACGGCGAAATCGCCCATGAATCCCTGAGTTTCCGGGGTTCATAGGCTCTCATCGAGAAGAGTTGAGCCTACCCGACTCAACTTTGGATTGACATTGGATGAGGCTTGAGTACAGTTGAGTGCAGAACGCTCAACTAGCCGAAGGTTGAGTGCTCCCCGGCTCCGAACCCTCCACGGGGAAAGGAATCGGGTGAAATCTCGATCGTCGGCCATTGAAAGGAAGCACCATATGTCACGCGCTGTAGGTATCGACCTCGGAACCACCAACTCCGTCGTCTCTGTTCTCGAAGGTGGCGAGCCCACCGTCATTGCCAACGCCGAGGGTGGCCGCACCACGCCGTCGGTCGTTGCATTCTCCAAGTCGGGCGAAGTCCTGGTCGGCGAAATCGCCAAGCGCCAGGCCGTCAACAACATCGACCGCACCATCGCTTCCGTGAAGCGCCACATGGGCACCGACTGGTCCGTCGCCATTGACGACAAGAAGTACACGCCGCAGGAAATCTCCGCGCGCATCCTCATGAAGCTGAAGAACGACGCCGAGAGCTACCTCGGCGAGAAGGTCACCGACGCTGTCATCACCGTCCCGGCCTACTTCAACGACGCCGAGCGCCAGGCCACCAAGGAGGCCGGCGAGATCGCCGGCATGAACGTTCTCCGCATCGTCAACGAGCCCACCGCCGCTGCACTTGCGTACGGCCTGGACAAGGGCAAGGAAGACGAACTCATCCTGGTCTTCGACCTCGGTGGCGGCACGTTCGACGTCTCCCTGCTGGAAGTCGGCAAGGACGAAGACGGCTTCTCCACTATCCAGGTCCGCGCCACGGCCGGCGACAACCGCCTCGGCGGCGACGACTGGGACCAGCGCGTTGTTGACTACCTGCTGAACCAGCTCAAGATCAAGGGCATCGACCTTTCCAAGGACAAGATCGCCCTGCAGCGCCTGCGCGAAGCTTCTGAGCAGGCCAAGAAGGAACTCTCGTCCTCCACCAGCACCAACGTCTCCCTCCAGTACCTCTCCGTCACCCCCGACGGCCCGGTCCACCTGGACGAGCAGCTGACCCGTGCCAAGTTCCAGGACCTCACCAAGGACCTGCTCGAGCGCACCAAGAAGCCGTTCCACGACGTCATCGCCGAAACCGGAATCAAGCTCTCCGAAATCGACCACATCGTGCTCGTTGGCGGTTCCACCCGCATGCCCGCCGTCTACGACCTCGTGAAGGAACTCGCCGGCGGCAAGGAGCCCAACAAGGGCGTCAACCCGGACGAAGTTGTTGCCGTTGGCGCAGCCCTCCAAGCTGGTGTGCTGAAGGGCGAGCGCAAGGACGTCCTGCTGATCGACGTCACCCCGCTCTCCCTCGGTATCGAAACCAAGGGCGGCGTCATGACGCACCTGATCGAGCGCAACACGGCGATCCCCACGAAGCGTTCCGAGACCTTCACCACCGCTGACGACAACCAGCCGTCCGTGGCCATCCAGGTCTTCCAGGGCGAGCGTGAATTCACCCGCGACAACAAGCCGCTGGGCACGTTCGAACTGACCGGCATCGCACCGGCCCCGCGCGGCGTCCCGCAGGTCGAAGTCACCTTCGACATCGACGCCAACGGCATTGTCCACGTCTCCGCCAAGGACAAGGGCACCGGCAAGGAGCAGTCGATGACCATCACCGGCGGCACTGCGCTGTCCAAGGAAGACATCGACCGGATGGTCCGTGAAGCCGAGGAGCACGCAGCCGAGGACAAGGCCCGCCGCGAGGCTACCGACACGCGCAACACTGCCGAGCAGCTCGCCTACTCCGTGGACAAGCTCATCGCCGAAAACGACGACAAGCTGCCTGAAGAGGTCAAGACCGAGGTCAAGGCCGACGTCGACGCCCTCAAGAAGGCCCTCGAAGGCACCGACGACGCAGCAGTGAAGACCGCTTTCGAGAAGCTGCAGCACTCGCAGTCGAAGCTCGGCGAAGCGATCTACTCGCACGCCGGTTCCCCGGATGGCGCAAGCAGCGCCGCTGGTGCTGAGGGCGCTCACGCCGATGCCAAGGCTGCCGACGAGGACATCGTCGACGCCGAGATCATCGACGAAGACGAAAAGAAGTAAGCATGCCTCACCACGGCAACGACGCAGAGCACTCACCGTCCAACAACGAGGGCAGCGAGCAGCACAAGCCGGTCATTCGGGACAACCGCAAGGTTGACCCGGAGACCGGGGCCGCCCGCCACACCCAAGGATCGGCAGCTGAATCCAACGCCGCTGCCGCCGAGGGCGACGCCCTGTCCCAGGCTGAGGAAATCCTCAACGGCATGGAGGTTCCGGCTGAAGGGTCGGTAGCCCCCGGAGCCGCTGCAGAAGCAGAGGCCGCGGAACTCCGCAACGACCTCCTGCGCCTGCAGGCCGAGTACGTCAACTACCGCAAGCGCGTCGAACGCGACCGCGCCGTCGCAGGGGAAATGGCCGTCATCGGCGTCCTGAACTCCCTGCTGCCGGTGCTGGACGACGTCGACGCCGCCCGCCAGCACGGCGACCTCGTGGACGGCCCGTTCGCCGCGATCGCCGCCAAGCTGGAGAATGCGCTGAAGACGTACGGCTTGGAACGCATCGCGGAAACCGGAGTCGAATTCGACCCCACGATCCACGAAGCACTCATCCAGCAGCCGGGCGAGGACATCGAAGTAGACACCGTCAGCCAAGTGCTGCGCTCCGGCTACCGGTCCGGCGACCGAGTGCTGCGCGCGGCACAGGTGATTGTGGCTGTGCCGGCTTAGTTGTGCTCACCGCGCTTTCGCGGATGAGGGGGAGCATCGCGAAACGAGACAAGGGGCCCCGCCCCTTCGCCGGGTGGCCCAGGATCTGCGATCCTTGGCCACCCGGCTTCGGCAGCGGATATTGGCCTTCCCAACACTCGCAAGCTCGTGTCGGGGCCCTCGGCCAGATCCTTAGATGCCACTCCCGGGCCCCTTGCCTCGCTCCGCTCAGACGGTCGTCTCACCTAAGGTGGGATAAGCGCAGCGCACGCAACTTAACCAGAAACGAAAGAGAGTAGCCGAGTGGCCAGCCAGGACTGGGTTGAGAAGGATTTTTACGCCATCCTTGGTGTCGCCAAGGACGCCTCTGACGCTGACATCAAGAAGGCGTACCGCAAGCTTGCGCGGAAGTACCATCCGGATACCAATTCCGGGGATGCTGCTGCGGAGAAGAAGTTCAAAGACATCTCGGAGGCCTATTCGGTGCTCTCGGATGCCGAGGAGCGCCAGCAGTACGATGCCATTCGCGCCATGGGTGGTGCACGCTTCGCTCCGGGCGCAGCTCGCGGCGGGCCGGCCAATGGCGGCTTCGAGGACCTGTTCGGCGGGCTTTTCGGCGGCGGCGGACGTCAGCCTGCCGGTGCCGGCGGCATCCCTCCCGAGTTCGCTGACCTGTTCGGCGGCGGCTTCGGCGGTGGGCAGACCGGCTTCCAGCGAGCCCCGCAAAAGGGCAGCGACCGCACGGCGTCCACCTCGATTTCCTTTGCCGGATCCATTCATGGCACCACGGTGAGCCTGCGCGAAAGCAACGGCAACGTCATCGATGTGAAGATTCCCGCGGGCATCAGGGACGGCCAGAAGGTCCGCCAGCGGGGCAAGGGCAACCCCGGGGCGGCCGGCAACGGGGACCTCATCATCACGGTGAACGTCAAGCCCCACGATTTCTTCAACCGCGACGGCGACAACATCCGCATCCACGTTCCGGTCACCTTCGCGGAGGCGGCGCTGGGTTCCAACATCCACGTGCCAACGCTCGACGGCGACACGGTCACCGTCCGCGTCCCGGCGGGCACGCCTTCCGGGCGCACGCTCCGGGTCAAGGGCCGCGGCGTCAAGACGTCGAAGGGCACCGGGGACCTGCTGGTGACAATCGACGTCTCCGTACCACAGAACCTCAACAAGCAGGCCGAGGAGGCCGTCAAGGCGTTTGCCGCGGCCACTGCCGACGCCGACCCCCGCCACGACCTGGCCTCCAGGGCCCGCTTGTAGCGGCAGAACACAATGGGAGGGGACGCAGGCATGGGCATCGACATCAACCAGCCGATCTTCGTCATCTCCGTCGCGGCCGAACTGGCTGACATGCACCCGCAGACCTTGCGCCAGTACGACCGCCTCGGCATCGTGTCGCCGAGCCGTGCCCCGGGCAAGTCCCGGCGATACTCCCAACGCGACATCGACCGCTTGCGCGAGGTCCAGCGGCTCTCCCACGAAGGCGTGTCCCTCGAGGGCATCAAGCGCATCCTCGAACTCGAAAACCAGGTGGCCGCGCTGCAATTTCGCGTTGCCGAACTGAGCGAGGAACTGCAACGCCGGCGCAGCCCGATGGAGGCCCGCGTTTTCGCGGCGGGAGCAGCCGGCGACGTCGTCAGCCTGGCCCGCGGGCAGCGCCCCCGGGCGCGGTCCCAGGCAATCGTGGTGTGGAGACCGCGGACGGGGGAGTAGTCCCTAGGCCTGCGAGAGGGAAGCCAGCAGCACCGGCCCTTCCTGGCCGGCCCACGTGCCCCGCAGGACAGCCGAATTTTCCGGACCCGGTGTCCCCGGAACGAGGACACGGTTCACCTGCACGGTGAGTTGACCGGCGTCGATACTGGTGATGCCGTCTTCGGTGATCGGGGCCGCCGGGCTCAGCGCAGGCACTTCGCTACCGGGGGTACCGCTGCCCTTGACCTCGACGGAACTCTTGCGAGGCTCCAGCACGCCGTCCATATCCACGAACTGTTCGGCCTCCCGCTGGCCAGTGACGATGACGGTGGCCAGGGCAGCGACGTAGACGGGATCGGCGCAGGCGTCGTAAACCCACCGCGTGCCCAACACGGAGTGTTCCATGGTGCCGAGGAGCGAGTCCTTTGCCCCGGGCAATTCCGAACCCCGGTAGCTCAGGGGAACCTGGTAGATCTTGCCGCCGTGGGAGACCAAGTGGGTCTCGAGGCCGACTTCGCCGTCCGGATCATCGAAGCGGTATGCACCGAGCAGCTCGGGCGGTGCGGAGCCGTCCTTGGTGAACCACGGCTGGACGGGCAAATACTTTTCGATGAGCTCACGTTTGCTGGGACTCAGGGTTGCTTGATGGATGATAGCCATGCGGTCCAGCCTAGGCCACGTCGAAACGGTTGCTTCAGGGGCGAATCCCTACTCCGCGAAGAGCCCCGCCAGGTCCTCCGCCGTGAGCGCGCCACCGGACAGGGCATCGCCTTCCATGACGTCCGCGAAAAGCTGGGACTTCCTGGTCTTGAGCGCCATGACCTTTTCCTCGATCGTGTCCTTGGCCACCAGGCGGTAGACCATGACGTTCCTGGCCTGCCCGATCCTGTGGGTGCGGTCCACGGCCTGCGCTTCGGAGGCCGGGTTCCACCAAGGGTCCAGCAGGAACACGTAGTCGGCTTCGGTCAGGTTCAGGCCGAAGCCGCCGGCCTTCAAGGAAATGAGGAACACGGGCGCTGCGCCGTTCTTGAATTCGCTCACGACGTCGGCCCGGTTCCGGGTGCTGCCGTCGAGGTAGCAATATTCAATGTCCTCCGCCTCGAGCCGCTCCCGGACCTTGCCCAGGAACCCCGTGAACTGGCTGAAGATGAGCGCCCGGTGCCCCTCGGCAACGATGTCCTCCAACTGTTCGAACAGCACATCCAGCTTGGACGAGCGCACCGCGGACAAGGACTCGTCTACGAGGGAGACGTCCAGGCTCAGCTGCCGCAGCAGGGTGAGCGACTGGAAAATGGTGAAGCGGTTCTTATTGACGTCGTCGATGAGCCCCAGGATTTTCTGCCGCTCACGCTGCAGGTGCGTCTGGTACACCTTCTGGTGCCGCGGGTTCAGCACCACTTCAAGGACCTGCTCCTGCTTGGGCGGCAGGTCCTTGATCACTTGCTCTTTGGTTCGGCGCATCATCAGGGGACGTACCCGACGTCGGAGCTTGGCGAGCTGGGCCTTGTCGCCGTTCTTCTCGACCGGCTTTTGGTAGTACTCGGCGAAGCGGCGCGGGCTGGAGAACAACCCAGGTGCGACAATCGAGGTCAGCGCCCAGAACTCCATGAGGTTGTTCTCAAGCGGCGTTCCCGTGATGGCCAGCTTGAAGGACGCCGGGAGTTTGCGGGCGCACTGGTAGGCCTTGGACTGGTGGTTCTTGACGAACTGGGCTTCGTCGAGCATGAGCCCGGCCCATTCCTTGGCTGCGTAGGCCTCGTAGTCGATCCGGAACAGGGCATAGGAGGTGATGACGACGTCGGTTCCGGCCATGGCTTCCTGCGGATCCGCGCCGGACTTGGCGAAAGTCTCTCCGATGGTCTTCACGCTCAAACCGGGCGCGAAGCGTTGAACTTCTGCAGCCCAGTTGCCCACGACGCTGGTGGGAGCCACCACCAGGAAAGGAGCGGAGCCACTCGCTCCGGCCGGGCCGTCGGCGTCGGATTCAGCTCGCTCCTTCGCCGCGCACATCAGGGCAATCGCCTGCACTGTCTTGCCGAGGCCCATGTCGTCGGCCAGCACACCGCCGAGGCTGTGCCGGTACAGGAAACTCAGCCAGTTGAAGCCTTCCAACTGGTATGGACGCAGCTCCGCATCGAGCGAGCCCGGCAGCGGCAGTCCGGTCACGCCGTCGTCGAGCAGGCCGCCCACGGCCTCGCGCCAAGCAGCCGCCTGCTCATCGACAATTCCCAATTGCGCGAGCTCATCCCAGAGTCCGGCCTGGAAGCGGCTGATCTGGAGGGTGCCGTGCCGGTCCGGGTTGTCCTGCAAGGACCTGGCTTCGTCGATCAGCGCGCGGAGCTGGTGCAGTTCTGGCAGGTCCAGCGAGAAGTAGGCGCCGCTCGGCAGCAACATCCGGCTCTGGCCAGCCGCGAGGGCGGAAAACACCGCGGCGAAGGACACCGGTTCGCCTTCGAGCGTGATGACGATGCCGAGATCGAACCAGTCGCGGCTGTCGGTGGCCTTCGTCGAGATGGAGACAACGGGAGCCTCGGTGGCCTCGCGGTAGTCGGCGATCTCACCCGAGGTGTCCACAACGACGTCGGGCAGCTCGCGGAGCCGGGGCAGCACCTCTTCGGTGAAGGCCAGGGTGTCGAGCCCGTCCAGAGCTACCGACGCCGCTAGCCGCGGAGCCCCCCATCCGCCGCTCGACGACTCGCCCAGCGCGCCAACCACGTCCCAAGGCCGGCCCAAGGTCTCCAGGATCCGGGCTTCCTCGGCGTCGTCGCGGTAGCCGTGGTCGTCCGGGTGCCGCCAGAGCGGCTGGGCCGTCACAAGCTTTCCGGCTTTGTAGTGCCACTCCCAGTGCAACCGCACGCGGTGGTCGGAGCCGTAGTTCGCCAACAGGGACAGCGTGGGCACTGCCAGGACCGGCAACTCCACGGAATGGTCCGCCGCCGTGACCCGGGTGGACTGCTTGAGCTTCGGATAGAACGCCGTGAGGAATCGCTCTTCGTCCTTCGCCGGGATCTGGAGCCGGGATGCGCCCATGACGAAATCGAGGAGTTCCTGCGACTCGCCGCCCTCCAAGGGGGCCAGCGTAATCAGGTTCTCCGGTGCCGACACCCCGGGCAAGTGGCCCTCGCCGGGACCAGTGAAGAACAAGCCATGCGCCGGACGCCCAAGCAATCCCAAGGTCGCGGGATCAAGAGTGTCCCCGCCCAAGGTCACCGACGGCGCGAGCTGCAGGCCGTCGTCGGGCCGGCTGAGGTCAAGCCCGACGACGGCGGGCTCCGCGGCGATGCGGACCGGCTCGGCCCCGCCGGAGTGGATGAGCGAGACCCCGACTTTCGAGGCTTCGGCCAGCAGGCTCCACAGGTTCTTGCCGGCGAATTCGTTGAGGAGCATCCACATGCTCGACGTGAGCTGCCGGTAGTCCGCAGTGGAATGCGCGGCCAGGAAGTTCTGCATCCAGTCGATATGGGCTTCATTGAACTCGCGCTTGTAGCCAAGGTAGTTCAGGTTGGTCCAGGAAACGTCGCCCCGGATCCACTTGCCCTTGGCTCCCATCATCACCGGACGGGCCTTGAGCTGGCGCACGCTGCGGAGCGGGTCGCGCCGGCCTGTGTAGGAGAAGTGCGGGGCGGGTTCTTCCACTTCGAAGGCAAGGGCCAAGGGGAGGCCCTGGCCTTGCGGGGTGGTCCCTGGAGTGGCGATGAGCTTGCTCAGTGCCTGCTCCCAGGCCGGCCGCTGCACGATTGCTCCGGGCTGGGCCGTCTGCCCGAACGCGGGCGCGCTGAGCAGCTGTGCCCGCACGGCGGGATGGTCTTCGGCCGCGAAAAGAAGGGCGGCCACGTGTTTGCAGTCCTTCCGGACGGGGCAACTGCACACGCCCACGGTGCAGCTCCAGCCGCCGGGCTTGCGGACCAGCTTGGCCGACGTTGAATACGGCGACGGGCCGCTGCCCCTGACCTTGCCCATCATCAGGCCGGTGGCGGAGTCGAAGGTGATGCCGCTGACCCGGCTTCCCATGGCATAGGCGAGGCCGGCCGCGAGGGAGCGGTCGTTAATGGCGGGTGTCTGAATCGCCAGTTCCCAGGAATCGTCTGAGTGGGAAGGCATTCGTTAAGGCTACTTTCGGCAGGAGGCTATCTATGAATCCTAGGGCCCACTGAGCGGCCCTGAAACTTTGCCGGACGTTCACCTCTGCCTAGCTTGCCCGACAACCGCCCCCGCGTACGTTGAAAGGGTCCGGAGCAGCACAAGCTTCCCAGCAGTGAGGAAATCCCATGACCAGCAATGAGAACCCCGTCGTTCTGACGAAGGACAGCATCGAGGCCGACAGTGCCGACGTTGTGGACGCGAACGTCACCGTGGTCAACGAGATGTACGAGGAGCTCCTCAACCATGAGGAAATCGCTACCAACGCCCTGCGCAGCTACTTTGTGGACTACTACCTGACACAGGCACTCGCGGGCGGTTTCGCCCAGTACGTGTTCACGGTTCCGGAACGCGAAGAGGTGGATGCGTTTGTCCGCGAAGGCCTCGAAGGAATGGGCGCCAAAGGCCACCTTGAGCTGTTCAACCGCACCGCCGCGGCTTTTGACGCGCTGTCCGAGGATGATGCCGAGGCCTACCTGGACGGCGAACTTGACGAGTCCGAAGTGGCACCGGAAGCCGTTGCCGAGCTCGAAGCCCTCGACGGCGAATTCGAATCCCTCCTCGAGACCGAAGACATCATCGAACTCAACGCAGCGTGGCTCCGCAGCCAGGACGGCGTCCTCTACTTGGACGAGGAGCAGCTCAAGGCCCTCATCGCCGAGCGCGTAGCCCTCATCCCGAACCTCGAAGAGCGCCAGGCCGAGGCAGCCGAAGCCGAGCTTGAGAACGCCCCCGAATTCGAGCTCATCATCCGCGAACTGTGCGACGTTGCCGGCTACCAGCTGGAGAAGATCACCATGGGCGATCCCAACTACGAGCATGACGGCGAGACCATCCTCGCCTGGCACTTCGCCACGGACCAGGGCAACTACATCATGATCGAAGAGGACGACGAAGCCTTCATGATCCACCCGGAGACGAAGGAAATCATCGCCGCGGTGGAGTTCGAGGACGCTGACGAGTTCGAAGACGCCTAAACGCCCGCTCACCTTCGGGGCTTCTGAGGCGGACGCCCGCTCACCTTTGAGGCCTTTTGGACAAACGCTCGCTCAGATCTGCCGGCCGGTCCGGACAGATCTGAGCGAGCGTTTGCCTTTTAGGGTGCAAAGGTGAGCGAGGGTTTCAGTAGCCCATGCTGCTGCTCGGGGCGCTGCCGCTTGGGGTGCTGCTGCTGCTCGGGGTCACCATGGAGCCGGACGGGCTGACCAGCGACCAGACACCGCCCACGCCTTGGCCGTAGGTGTCACCGGAGTCTTCGTCCTTGGAGTAGAAGTAGATGGGCATCCCGTTGATGGTGATTTGCATCTTGCCGTCTGCTGTGGGGATGGTGCCGATGGTTCCGCTCACTCCGTCAACTCCAGGCATGGCCGACGTCGTTGTCACGGGAGGCCAGAGGGTAGCGCAGCCGCCGGTGCAGGCACTCTTGCCGGAATCCTTGGCGTCCTTCGCGAAGATGTAGACGCTCTTGCCGTTCGCCGCAACCACTCGCGCGCCGAAGCTCGACGACGCCGTCTTCAGTTCCGCCGCGCCAGCCGAAGTGCTCGACGACGAGCCGCCAGAGCTCGCCGAACTCGATGCCGCCGGACTCGAGGCCGCGGGGCTGGAGGCACTTGAGGACGACGCTCCGGGGCTTCCTCCGCAGCCAGTGAGGGCGATGGCCAGAGCAAGGATGCCGAGCCCGGTGCCGAGTTGCTTCTTCATGGTTTGCTCCTTCGCTTCGACCGGCCGTGGACGTGCCGGAAGCTAACCCGTACGACGCCGCCGGGTGAAGAATGGTTCACAGGGCTTGAACCCTATTCGCGGTGCGCACGTCGTAACGCAAGAGAAGGGGAAGCCGAGCACCAAGGAGGCGCCGATGCCGCTCGACGAGGACGTGGTGGCCGCGATCTATCGCGACCACGGTACGGCCCTGCGCCGCTTCGTGCTGAGCTGCACGCCGGACGCGCACTTGGCTGAGGACGTGGTGCAGGAGACCATCCTCCGCGTGTGGCAGCACGCACCGCAGATCACCGGCAGCTTGCGCAGCTATTTGTTCCGCACTGCCCGCAATGTCATCATCGACAACTACCGCAAGGCCCAGCGGCGCCCGGCAGAGGCTGCCGAACGCGACATGGCGGACCCTGAGGAGGCCACCGAGCGGGTGGACGAGCTCCTCAACCGGGTCCTCATGGAGGAGGCGCTCCTGCGGCTCAGCACCGAACACCGGGAGGTCCTGGTAGCACTGCATTACGAACGTTTCACGGTGAACGAGGCCGCGCTGAGGCTCAACATCCCCAGCGGCACAGTGAAATCCCGGGCCTTTTACGCCGTCAGGGCGCTTCGCACGATTCTCGACGAAATGGGGGTGCAGCGGTGAACGAAACCGGACTTCACCAATTGCTGGGCGCCTACTTGCTGGGCGGACTCGAGCCTGCCGAGGCCCGTGTTTTCGAGGAGCATTTGGCAAGCTGCGCCGACTGCCGGCTCGCGTTGGGCGAGCTGGAAAGCCTCCCGGCCCTCCTCGACGCCGTCCCCGTGCCCGACGCCGTCGCGCTCGCCGCCGGGCGCCCCGCCGTCGAGCCTTCCGCCGTCGAGCCCGCCGCGGCCACTGCCGACGCCCGCTCACTTATGGGGGCTTTTTCAGAAACGCTTCCGCATCCGATTCTCCTGAAGATGGCAGCTCGGCGTCGGAAATCCCGACGCCGGTGGACGGCCCTGGTGGGTGCCGTTGCCGCCGCTTGCCTTGGAGTGGGCATATTGGCGGGGCCCGTGTTGAACCAGCCGCCCAAGCCAGACGCCAGCTATTCGGTGCAGACGGACAACGGCCTGCAACTCACGGTGGGGCTCGTCCGGAAGGCGTGGGGGACGGAGCTGCAGCTGGAAGGCCGCAGCATGCCGCCGCAAGGCACCATGTACTTGTGGGTCAAGGGCCGCGACGGCACGGAGGAAATGGCCTGCGGCTGGACCGCGACGTCCAGCGGGCACATCAAGGTCACGGGCGCGACGCCGGTCCAGCTCGCCGGGATTTCGGGCGTGGAACTGCGCGACGACAACCAGAAGACGGTCGCGGTGATTTCGGTCCCGGGGAGCTAGGGGTTTCCGGGACCCAAGCGGTTGGCCGCGCTACGCGGTCGCTGCTTCGCTGGCCTCAGGATCGGGCAGATCGTTTCGCTCCCAGATGGGCATGTCCAGTCGGTTGAAACTGTAGAGATGGATTCCCGAGACCCCATCCGGCTGCGCCATGAGCTCGGACACCAGGGTTTCCGGTGAGTACTTGTCCGGGCCCAGGAGCTTGCGGGCAAGAGTTCCCTTGTTGCTGAGGAACTTCAGCGAAGTCCCGACGCCGATCTGGGTTGCCAAGGCCAGCAGTTTTGTCCGGGGAACTGCTCCGGCCACGCCGGCCCATACGGGAAGCTCGACGCCTTCCCGGCGCAGGAGCGCGGCGTAGTCGAGGATCTTCGGCGCGGAGAAGCACATCTGCGTGACAACATGCGTCGCCAGCTGTTGTTTCGCCAGCAGGGCGTCCAACAAGTCCAGCCCGCTCACGGAGGGGTGTCCCTCGGGGTAACCGGCGATGCCCGCTGTGATGCTGCCGCCGGTGTACTCGGCGATATCCGCCAAGAGCCCAAGGCTCGATCGGTAGGGGCCCGCGCCAAGAGGTCCGTCTCCACCGATGGCGAAGACCTCACTGATCCCGGCGGCCTCGCAATCCCGGAGGATGCCGGAAAGCTGCGACCGGTGCTCCAGCCCGCGTGCCGAGAGGTGCGGAATCACGTTGTAGCCGAGCAGGCTGAGCTTGACGGAAGCCTCCATGGTCCGCACGATGCCGTGATGGGGCAGGCAGGTGATGGTGAGCGTTGTGGAAAGCGGCACGGCGGCCTGGACTTTCTCAACGATTCCGTCTGAGGGAATGATTTCAATCCGGGTGGGAAACATGCTGGCTCCTTGCGGATCAGGCCGTGGCGTGGTGTGCGAGGAGGGTGCGGGCTTCCTGGCGGGTGGTGCCGGAGTCCTGGATGCCTTCGGCGATGTGGGCAATGTGCTCTAAGTGCGCGGGGATTTCGCGGCCTTTCTTGCGCATCGCGGTGGCCCAGAGGCGTCCGGCGCGGTAGGAGGAGCGGACCAGGGGGCCGGACATGACGCCGAGGAA